>JAFAPL010000926.1 GCA_019247135.1 Chloroflexota bacterium
TTCGCGCACCTCTTCGTAACGTGCACGCACTGGCGCTCGTATCGCGTCGACATATCTCTGCTCGAGTGTCGTTCGTCTGGCAACGCCGCCAGATTTGCGACGACGAGCCGGAGAGCGACCGAGTTGATTCTGTGCACGCGTCAAGCCTCTGCGCGCTGCAGGATTCAGGATTACCCAGATCACCGCACCCGACGGATGCTTGTAGGGTACCGGGGTAGTGTCCCCAGAGCTGTGTAAAAGTCGAGGCTGTTGACGCGGACGGCCATCGGGTGGTTCTCATCGCGATTGACGAGATCCCCGATGAGAGGAGCCGAACCCGATGGCCGACGAACTGAGAATGGCACTCGCCGAGGTGCTGCGCAAGGCGGGGGTAGAGCAGGCGGATTTTCTGCGGGAGGGTGTGCGCGTTCTGGCCGAGGAGCTGATGGAGATGGAGCTCGCCGAGCACGTCGGCGCCGAGCGGCACGAGCGCAGCCCTGAGCGGACCGGCTACCGCAATGGTTACCGAGAGCGACCGTGGGATACGCGCGTGGGCAGCATCGAACTGAAGGTGCCGCGGGTCCGCGATGGCAGCTTCTTCCCGAGTCTGCTGGAGCCACGCCGACGGGCGGAACGGGCGCTGGTGGCCGTGGTTCAGGAGGCGTATCTACAAGGCGTCAGCACGCGCCGCGTCGACGACTTGGTCCAAGCGCTCGGGATGCAGGGCATCAGCAAGAGCCAGGTCAGCCGAATGTGCGCCGAGTTGGATAAGGAAGTGGAGCGCTTTCGCACACGCAAGCTCGAGGGACCTTATCCGTACGTGTGGCTTGACGGCACGTTCGTCAAAGTCCGTGAAAACGGCCGAGTCGTCTCACAGGCGATCGTCATCGCCATCGCGGTGACCACCAGCGGTGAACGTGAAGTACTCGGCATGGACGTTGGGCCGAGCGAGAGTGGTGCCTTCTGGCTAGCGTTCCTGCGCGATCTCACGGCACGTGGGCTGAACGGGGTCAAGTTGGTGATCAGCGACGCACATGGTGGTTTGAAGGCGGCGATCGGCAGCGTACTGCAAGGTGCCAGTTGGCAGCGCTGCCGCGTGCACTTCATGCGGGATGCGCTGGCACTGGTGCCGAAGAGCGCGCACCAAATGGTCGCGGCGACGATTCGGACGGTGTTTGCGCAGCCGGATGCAGCTGCCGCCCGTGAGCAGTGGCGTCGCGTCGCTGATACCTTCCGCGCACGCTACGGCCGACTGGCCGAGATGATGGATGCAGCTGAAGCGGATGTGCTGGCGTATGCCAAGTTCCCGTCGGCGCACTGGCACCAGGTCTGGAGCAACAACCCACTCGAACGCCTCAACAAAGAGGTGAAGCGCAGAACGGACGTGGTCGGTATCTTCCCCAACACTGCGGCCGTGGTCCGACTGGTGGGCTGCATTCTGGCGGAGCAGCACGACGAGTGGCAGGCCGCCCGACGCTACTTCTCCGCCGGCTCGATCGCCAAGCTCAACGACGAAGAGGAGGCTGGACCGCTGCCGCTTATCGCCGCGAACTGACGCGGTATGGACATGCCGCTCTGCTCACGCAGAGCTTGGACAAGCCTCCGGCTTGCCCACATGCCCACACCGGAGCACGACTACGACGACTTACCGAACCACCCAGCGGATTTACACCACTTGACGGGACTCAACACAGTTCTTCTTCTGTGCGGCCGATTCGCCGGAGCGCGCAGCGGCGCTGTCACGATCCCACTCGGCTGTCATGCACGGCCACCGAGCTGGTGCGGGGCCGGCCGGATGGACCATCCATCCCGCTGGGTAACTCCGAAACCCGTGTGTTGTTCGCCTGGGCCTGTCATCCGTAGAGGAGCCATGCGCGAGCCGGGGCATCGACCTCGAACTCCCGCAGCTTTGAGCCGTAGTGGCTCGCGCCCCTGAATGCGAAGGTCGTCGTGTCCGGCGCCTCTTTCCTACTCCTGTAGTTTTTGAGCCCTTCTCCAGACCGACGAACTGGGGGACTTCAGGTTGCGAGCATCGTCTCGTCGCGAGCAAGCTTCTCCCTTTTTCATCGAGGGCGGCGCGAGAGCTTCCCTTCGAACTCCCGCAGTTTTGCGTTGAATCTCATGACCGCCGACACGCGAGCTGGCGATGCCTGCGATCATGTCGAACTTGCTCGCGGACGTGCAACTGCAGCAAACATTTGTTGAACGCGATCTCGCCAAAGTCGGTGTCGACTTCAGATTCGTCAGGAGCGCATGAGGACCGCGAGCCAAGGCGAAGCAGACTTACGTCAAACGGCGCTACGCAGGCGTGACTGCGTGGGACTGAGGGCCGGACCAGCTCTGCCCGGGACGGAAAATATCGACCTTCAATCTCGTAGAATGCTCGAAGTCAGCCCCTCTAGCTCAATGGCAGAGCAGCGGACTTTTAATCCGACGGTTGGCGGTTCGAGCCCGCCGGGGGGCACCTACTTTTGAACTGGAAATCGGTCCAGCTGACCGTCTCCGGGCCTGTGCAAGGGAGTTACTGCAGCAACCACTGCAGCAACGCGGAGCGGGATGGCTAGGTTCGGAATCCAAACTGACGCTGCCGTCAGTCGTTGTGCTGCTCAGAAGCCGCGCGGCCAC
>JAFAPL010000575.1 GCA_019247135.1 Chloroflexota bacterium
GGTCGCCGCCAGCGGGTCGTGCTCGCGACCAAGGTGAATGGCCGCATGGGCGAGGGGCCGAACGACGCGGGCCTCTCGCGCCGCCACATCATCAGCGGTTGCGAGGACAGCCTGCGCCGCCTGGGCACGGACTGGATTGACCTGTACCAGGTGCACTCGTGGGACGGACACACCCCGCTGGAGGAAACGCTGTCGGCGCTCGACTCGCTGGTGGAGTCCGGCAAGGTGCGCTACATCGGCTGCTCGAACTACTCCGGCTGGCACCTGATGAAGGCGCTTGCGGTCTCTGACCGGCTCCACCTGGAGCGCTATGCCACCCAGCAGATCGACTACTCGCTGCTCGTGCGCGAGGCCGAGTACGAGCTGGTGCCCATCGCCATCGCCGAGGGAGTCGGCATACTGGTGTGGAGTCCGCTCGCCGGCGGCTTTCTGTCCGGCAAATTCCGTCGCGGCGAGCCCGCGCCTGAGGGTACCCGGTTCGCCGCCCAGGGCGACCAGGGCAGGTACGACCTCGAACGCGCCTATGACATCGTCGAGGTGGTGCGCGGCATCGCCGAGGCGCACAGCGTCTCGCCGGCCCAGGTGTCGCTGAACTGGCTGACCCGGCGTGCTGGCGTCAGCTCCGTCATCGTGGGCGCACGGACGGAGGAGCAGCTCGTCGACAACCTCCGCGCCGCCACCTGGACGCTCACGGACGAAGAGCTGCAGCAGCTCAATGACCTGACGCAGCCGCGCATCATCTATCCGTACTGGCACCAGCAGTTCTCGGCCGCGGGCCGCCTCGGCCCAGCCGATACCTGGCCACGCCCGTCGCTGCCCCCGCCCACCTAGGGCTGGTTGCGATCTATCGAATGGCGGCCACGACCGACATCGCGATCACGTTTGCTTTCATCCACGGCGCAGGGGACGTCGGCTGGTACTGGCACCTCGTGGAGGCGGAGCTGCGTGCGCACGGCCACCTCACCGTCGCCCCGGATCTGCCGGTGGAGGAGGACCAGGCCGACCTGGACGACTACGCCGACGTCGTCGTCGAGGCGATCGGCGGCTGCTCGGACCCCGCCCGGGGAGGGCAACACGCGACGGTTGTCGTTGCCCAGTCCTTCGGAGGCTATGTCGCGCCCCTCGTAGCCCAGCGCGTCAAGGCTCGGCTGATTGTGCTGGTGGCTGGCATGGTGCCGGCGCCGCACGAGTCGGCCGAGAACATGTTTGCCACCACCGGCTGGCAGCCTGCGACGCTCGAGGACAATTCGCCGCGCGCCGTGTTCTACCATGACGTCCCCGCGGACCTCGCGGACGAAGCCCTGCGCCGCGGTGGACGCCGGCAGTCAGAGACGTCTGGTAAGCAGCCGTGGCCGCTCGACCACTGGCCCGCGATTCCGACGCGAGCCATTATCTGCCGGCAAGACCGCCTGTTCCCCGCGCCGTGGCTGCGACGCGTCGTACAGGAGCGCCTGGGCATTGTGCCCGAGGAGATCGACAGCGGCCATTGCCCCGCACTCAGCCGGCCGCGCGAGCTCGCCCAACGCCTGGAGGGTTACCTGGCGGATTGTTCGTCCGAATAATGATGTGCGTAGCGCCACAAACACCGCTCGCGCAAAGCTCGATCCGACGCAAGCTCCGGCCCGAATCGACTGAGGCTGAGCGACCGCATGTCTTCGGACGGATGGCCGTCCACGACCCAATCCGCAAGAACTTCGCCGACGGCCGGCGAGATGGACAGGCCGCCCACGCAGCAGCCGCCCGCCACGAACAAGCCCTCGACCCCGGGCACGCGATCGACGATATGCCGTCCGTCCGCCGTCATCGTCGGTAGCCCACCCCGAAACTCCGCCACTTCTGCTGATTGCAACACCGGGAACTCGCCGCTGACTTCGTCGGTCAAGCGGCGCAGCGGCTCGAAGTCCAATGCCAGGTCCTGAATCTGGAATCCCTCCGGCATCTGACGCATGTCGACCTGCAGCGGATCCGGCTCGTAGCCGCCGACCATCAATCCACCTCGTTCCGGTCGCACGTACACATTCACGTCGAGCACGCGCACGATCGGCTGTTCGGCCTCCACACCTTCGATCGAACGCGTAATGTAGAGCTGGTGACGCGTCGGCACGATCGGCACCCGGATGCCGGTCATGTCCGCAACCAGCGCCGCCCACGCGCCGGCGGCATCGACGACGACCGGAGTTTCGATCTCACCGCGTTCGGTGACGACCTGCTCGATGCTCCCAGCGCGGGTTCTGACACCAGTTACCGCGGTGTTTGGCAGGATGGATGCGCCCAGTTTCTCGGCGGCTCGAACGTACGCTCGCGGCAGATCGCCCGGTTCCAGGTATAGATCCGAGGGGTTGTACCAGATCGCGAGCGCATTCTCAGAGTCGAGGAACGGTGCCAGTTGCCTGGCGTCGCGCGGTGAAATGGCGTCGATCTGGAGGCCAGCGCGCCGACCGCGCTCGATCTCGTCGGCGATCTGCTCCGCGAAGCTGGGTGTCCGCGCAATTTTCAGGCTGCCGGACTGATGAAACTCCAGTGGCTCGCCGGTGTCTTCCTGGAATTGCTCGATCTTTACCACGCTGCGAATCGCGAGGCGAGTCATCACTGGATCGGTGCGAATCTGCTGCGTCAGGCCGGCCGCGCGCGGCGAGGTCTGCGAGGCAACGGCGTGTCGTTCGAGCAGCGCCACGTGCCGACCGCGCCGCGCTAGATGGTACGCAACGCTGGCGCCGAACGCGCCCGCGCCGACGACGACGGCATCCGCCCGATCGATCACGCTGCAGCT
This sequence comes from Chloroflexota bacterium, assembly GCA_019247135.1. The sequence continues at coordinate 2,771 of JAFAPL010000575.1, forward strand.
CCAAACTGCGCGACACTCGAGCCGCCGAGCCAGGCGTAGCGATCAGGTCCAACTCGTTCGAGCAGTCCAGCCGCTGTCATCTCGCGCAGATGCGCATCGACCGTGAGCAGGCCGCGGAACTCGAGCTGCTTGTTCATCCGCTCGCACACTGCCCGCCACGTCGTGTCCAGGTCCACACCGTCGGTTGCCTCACGCATGATGTCAATGATGGTCTGATCGATCCGCATGACGTAGGCGTGGACACGATCGAGCAATGATAGAAACTGTTGCCGATTCATCAGTGGGTAGTGCGCGAGGAGCGCGCGCTCCAGCCGGTGATTGACGGCGAAGGCTCGCATGCTGGCAATGGTGGACAAAAAGGCCGACCGTTGCATGTGCCCGTGGAAGAACGACCAGTCCGTCCCCGTAATCGCGTCGCCGAGGATGAGGCTTGCGGAGGACGGCTCGTAATACGCCATCTCCGCTTCCACATGGCCAGGCACGCTGAGCACCTGGAGGCCCACGCCGCGGCCGAGATTGAACGCTGTCGGCGACTCCAGCAAGATGTCGACGCGCACTTCACCGTCGAGCGTGCTCTCGATCTCGGCGCGCTCCTCAGGCGTGCCTGGGTAAATGTCGGGATGATGGAACGCGAACTGCCGCAGTTGGCGCGGGTGATCTTCCATCCAACCGGCCGCGCCGCGCGCCGCGGCAACCAGCGCCTGGGTGTCCCGCTGCACGCGCCGATTGGAGCCGATGTGGTCGTGGTGTGCGTGTGTATTGAAGATGATTCGCACGTCCGAGGGGCGCACGCCCGCGACCTCGAGGAATTGCCCGATGAGTGGATACGTGCTGGCCAGACCCGTGTCGACCAACACCGCGTACTCCCCGACCACGAGATGCAGGTGGAGCGGGATTTCGGGTGTCAGGGGTTGCTCGAGCTGCCAGACGTGTCCGTCGAAGCAGGTCACGCGCGCGCCGTCGGCGAGCTCCGCGACTATTGAAACGGCCTCTCCCACACGCTCAGCCTAGCAGCCGACAGCTCCGGTGGCTGCGCGAACGTCGCTGTTACCTTTTGCAGCGCTGCTCCGTCATAGCGTCGAGGGCCTGTGAACCGACACGAGCGAGGCCCCAGGGATAGGTGAGATGAAATCCACAAAGACAGTTGCGCATCAGCCATCGACGACCCGCACCGGGGTGACCGCGGGATTCACGGACGACGAACGAGCTGCGATGAAGGAGCGCGCCCGCGAAGTCAAGGCGGCCCGGGCGGGTAGCGCCGATGGCGAAAGCGACCTGCTGGCGAAGATCGCAGACATGCCCGAGCAGGATCGCGTCATGGCCGAACGGATGCAGGCGCTCATCACCGCGACCGCCCCGGCGCTGACCCCGAGAACCTGGTATGGCATGCCCGCGTATGCCCGGGACGGCCACGTCGTCTGTTTGGTCAGCCGGCCGCCTTCGTGATGAGTGCGCGGAGCCGCTCCTCGTCGGCGGGCGTCAACTGCGTCAGCGCGTACTCCGTCGGCCACATGCTGCCCTCGTCGAGCCTGGCCTTATCGCCGAAGCCGAGCGTCGCGTAGCGGCTCTTGAACTTGTCC
>JAFAPL010000675.1 GCA_019247135.1 Chloroflexota bacterium
GAGTAGCCGAAACTGATATTCCCGACGGCGAGGTAGTACTCGCTCAATAAACCAACGACCTCTTCGGGTGCCGATGTCTCCGCCAATGCGCGGAAACCCGGGAGACTGCAGGACACCACCGCGATCTGACGGCGATGCGTTTCGAGCAGCGTTTCGCCCTCGGTAGAAATCAACAAGTCCGCCACCTGGGGTGACAGGAATTGTCGGAGCCGCCCCAATCGCTGCAACTGCTCGACCTGCTCCTGGACGCGAGTTTCGAGCCTGCGATTCCAGGCGGCGAGTTCGTCGGCCTGCCGTTGCATTGTGTCGTGGTAGTCCTTGATTCGCACCAGCGACCTGACGCGCGCCAGCAGCTCACCGCGATCGATTGGCTTGACGAGAAAGTCGTCGGCTCCAGCTGTCAGCCCCTGGACACGCTGTCGCTCTCCACCGGCGGTTATCAGAATGATTGGTAAGAACCTGGTGCTCGGGTCGGCTCGCAGGGTCCGACAGAGCTCCAGGCCGTCGACCCCCGGCATGACCACATCCACCAGCACGATGTCCGGCAGACGCGCGCTAATGGATTCCAGCGCTTCGTTAGCCGACAGGGCACCCGTCACGTCATAGCCGTACGGCGTCAACATGCTCTCGAGCACCTCGACATTCGCCGGCACATCATCAACCGCCAGGACTCGCGCGCCCTCTGAGAGCATCAGTGGCAATGCCGCGCGACCAGCGCCGGCAGCGTGCGGACGTCGATGGGTTTGGCCAGATAGTCGTCGAAACCTGCTTCCAGAAGGCGGGTGCGATCCCCAGACATTGCGAAGGCAGTCAGCGCGACCACAGGGATATCGGCAGTGCTCCGATCAGCCCGCAGCTCCCGCAGCACGTCCAGGCCATTCAGGTCGGGCAGCTGGATGTCCATCAGCACCACGTGCGGACGGTGCGTGCGGGCGAGCACGATGCCTTCGCGGCCGCACGTTGCCGCGAGTGTGCGGAAGCCTCGAAGCTCGAGGATGTCCTGCACCAGCTCGAGATTCTTGTCGTTGTCTTCCACGATCAGGACCAACTCATCGGCCATGAACTGCAACCATTGCTTCAGGTTCCGCGCGTGGCTCGATGGGGCGCCCGATCGGCAACGTGAATCGAAAAGTGCTGCCCTCGCCTAGTGTGCTCTCGACCCATAGCCGCCCACCGTGCAGCTCGACGAATTGACGCGAAAGTGTCAGGCCCAGTCCAGTTCCTTCCTGAGTATGCGTCGCGCCCGAATCGCCCTGTTGAAAGGCGTCGAAGATGCGCGCCTGGTCCTCGAGAGGGATGCCCACGCCCGTATCGCGGACCGCGACTTCCACACACTCATTTATCCGCTGCGCGGTGACATCAATTCGACCGCCATCTGGTGTGAATTTCACGGCGTTGCTCAGCAAGTTGTAAACAACCTGTTTGACTTTGCGTTCGTCGCCATCAATCGTGCCGACCGCTGGATCGATCACCGCATTCAAGGTGATGCCGTGGCGAACTGCACGTTCGCGAACCATGGTCAAGCCAGTTTCGAGGGCTTCGGCGAGCGAAAAGCGTTGCACTTCCAGTTCCATCCGTCCCGCCTCGATCTTCGACAGGTCCAGAATGTCGTTGATAAGTGCTAGTAGATATCTACCAGAGCTCGAGATGTGTTGAACGTAGCGTGCTTGCTTGGCGTTCAGTGGGCCAAAAAACTGCTCGGCGAGTGCGTCCGAAAAGCCGATGATCGCGTTCAACGGCGTGCGCAGCTCATGTGACATGCTGGCCAGGAATTCACTCTTGTGGTGATTCGCGGCCTCGATCTGCGTCATGGCATCCTCGAGCTCACGCGTGCGCGCCTCGACGCGCTGCTCGAGCGTGCGATATGACTCGCGCAGCTGAGCAGCCATGCTGTTGAAGCTGGCTGCCAGAGCCTCGAGCTCGTCCCCGGTGTGCACCTCGATCTGTGCGTTCAGGTCGCCTTGCCCGATCCGCGTTGCGCCCGCCCGCAGCGCGCGGATGGGCGTCACCATGCGGTCCGCCACAAACAGGCTCGCGGCAACGGCGACCACCAGCCCGGCGACGAGCAGGACTGCCGTGCGCACAATCGAGGCGTACAGCGGTGCGAACGCCTCTTGCAGGGGCTGTTCTACAAAAACCGACCAGCCCAGCGTGTTCACGGCGGCCCTGGCGGTGAGCACATCCCGCCCGTCGAGATTACGAGCGACGCTCGGCGCATTCACGGCATCGACGGCCTGAACCTGGGCCAAGCTCGAGAGATCAGGATGCCGGAGGACCAGCGCGATGTCAGGGTGTGCAACCAGTTGCCCTTCCCGATCCACGACATAGGCATAGCCTGCCTTGCCTACCTGGACTCCGGCCACGAGATCCCAGATGAATTTGAGGTTGACTTCCGCGACCACGATGGCGTTGCGCGAACCGCTGCGCGCGGCCACAGTCATGTAGGGTTCGGACCCGTCGCGGAAGTACACAGGCCCGTAAAACGTCCCTTGCGCTTGTGCCCCCAACACAGCCGCGTCTTGTGATCGGTCGCGCTGACTACGTACCTCGCTCAACGCGACGCGCGACAGAAGCAACTGCTCGTGCCCGGTCGCGTCCACATAACTCACCTCCAGAATGGCAGGCGCCTGCCGCAACAGACGCGACAGGTCGGCGCGTGCCTGTTCGAGTTCGTCCGGCTGGACGGACGGCGGTGCTGCCGACAGGGAACCGGCCACGAGTCGTTGGATCTCCAGGATGAAGCTCTCGATACGGCTCGCCGCGCCATCTGCCTTTTCACGCTGGATTGTCACCAGCGCGGCCTGATTCTCCTGATAAAAAAGAGCCAACTGCACCACGCCGCTGGTCAAGAGTGAGGCGCTGACCAGCAGGACGAAAATTACGACGTATTTGCGGAACAGTGAGTGCTGTGTCACACAAGCAGCGCCAGTCTACGGCGCTTCTCGCACCCCGACATCGACGGATTTATGTATCTCTGGCCCACCGTGGTGTGGGATTCTGTACATACCTGGCAGCGCCCGGCTGGTCACGCGCTGTCGGCGCGCTCGAGCTTGCCAGACTTACATCAGTGCTGATGCTTTGTCCAGCCGAATGGCGAGTAAGTCGAGCAGTCGCAGCGCCACTTCAGGGCTGCGCCGCAGCTCGTCCAGAAATTCCAAGCGGTGCAGGGCGAGGCAATCCGTGGCTTCCACGGCACTCACGCTTGCCGCGCGAGGCCGATCACTGAACAGGGCCATTTCCCCAAACGTGTCGCCAGGCCCGAGGGTGCGAATCTCCTGCTGTTTACCGTCTCTGTCCGTTCGTGTGACGACGACTTTCCCGGAGGTGATGACGAAGAACGCGATTCCGCCCTGACCCTCATACAGGATGATGGCGCCGGGGTCGTAATGGCGCCGATGCGCCGCGCGTTCGAGTCGGGTCAGCTCAGCGGGGGTGAGCCCGCGGAAGAGCTCCGCGTTGGCAAATCCTGTGGCAGCGTTGGTTGACGACACGTCCCTCTCCCTTGTGGCTGAAGTCGAATACTCTGCTGGACCGGATGACGGCCTTCGTTGGTAATCCGTCGTGGCCGCTGGCCAGACGGTCTGCACGGATGCCTGCTGCACCGATGATGAGGCGCCACCGTTACTCGCTTGCTCCCCAGTCTTGCGCCACACCTGACGCTCCCGTCGTTATCGTACGCGGCTCACCACGGTAAGTCATCCTGCTGTCAACCGGAGCATTGGCGTCGTTGTGCTCGCGGATGGCGAGTACCACCGTCGGTGTAGCCTTGGCGCGTGGTCGAGATCGACAGGCTCGAACAGCTCGCCAGGCGCGCCGAGCAGCTGCGCGCTCTACATCGCGGACCCGAGCCGCTGGTCCTGCCGAATGCCTGGGATGCCGCAAGCGCGCGGATCGTCGTGGAGGCCGGCTTCCCGGTCGTGGCGACCACCAGCAGCGGGGTGTCGGCAAGCCTCGGCTGGGCCGACGGCGAGCAGACCCCGGCCGACGAAATGTTCGCCGCCATCGCGCGGATCGCCCGAGTGATCGAGGTGCCGCTTACGGTCGACATCGAGGCGGGCTACGGTCTCGCGCCGGCGCAGGTGGTGGAGCGGATGATCGCCTCGGGCGCGGTCGGCTGCAACCTCGAGGACACGGATCATGCCGCGGGCAAGACGCTCCGAGACCCGCGGCGGCAGGCCGCGTTCCTCTCAGCTGTTCGCGAGGCGGCGGCAGCGGCTGGAGTCAAGGTGGTGATCAATGCCCGGGTGGATGTGTTTTTGCGCACCACGGCCGGTGCGCCGTCGCCGATCGAGGAGGCGATCCGCCGCGGGCGGATGTATCTCGAGGCAGGCGCCGACTGCGTGTTTCCGATCGGGGTGACGGACGAGCCGACGATCGCGGCGCTGGTGGATGGAATCCCCGGGCCGACCAATCAGATCGCCAGCTTCCGCGGTGGCCCGGGCGTGGCACGCATGCGGGCGCTCGGAGTTCGTCGCATCAGCTTCGCTGGCGGCATGCATCGAACCGCCTACGAGGCGCTGCGCACGCGCGTCGGCGCAGTCGCCCGCGGCGAGGACGGCGACTGAGCTCGCCACCGGTGATCGCTGCGTTGGCTCACCGCTGATGGCACTCGCACAGGCGCCTGCCATCGCGTTCGTGCCCACCACCAGGCCCGACGCCGCTAGGGCCTTTTATCGGGACGTGCTCGGCTTGCGGCTCACCGACGTCGACGAGTACGCCGCCGTCTTCGACCTGAACGGCACGATGCTGCGCCTGGTGACGGTCAATGAGTTGCAGCCGGCTGGCTACACGCTGCTCGGCTGGATCGTCGACGACATCGTGGCCGAGATCGACGCGCTCGTGCGGAAGGGCGTCGCGTTCGAGCGCTACGGGTGGTTCGAGCAGGACGAACACGGCGTGTGGACGGCGCCGGGCGGCGCCGGCATCGCCTGGTTCAAGGACCCAGACGGCAATACGCTCTCGCTCACGCAGTTCCCAGGCTGAAGCCGGCAGCGCGCCGCACGGCACTCGACTTCGGGCACGGCGGCACCCGCACGCGGCCTGGGCGGATACGCTGCATGACGATGGACCCTCGCCTGTTCACCTCTCTCGAATGGCGTTGCATCGG
>JAFAPL010000711.1 GCA_019247135.1 Chloroflexota bacterium
CACCTCGCAAATGATCCAACTCTGGCGCCTGACTTCGGGCCGGCCCGCGTCGGCCGGGCCGGAGCAACCGCCGTCGGCGCGCGGCCGCCGCTGATCGCGTACAACGTGACGCTCGCGACCGGCGACTTGATGGTCGCTGAGCTGATAGCGCGGACGATTCGCGAATCGAGTGGCGGCTTGCCTGGTGTTCAGGCGCGCGGCTTTCGCACGGCCGTCCCCGACGTGGTCCAGGTCTCGATGAACCTTCTCGATACTCGCCTGACCGGTATGGCCCTGGTGTTCGAGCGTATCCGCGAAGAGGCGTCGCAGCGCGGAGTACGCGTCCTCGAGAGCGAACTCGTCGGTCTCGCGCCGGCTGAGGCCATCGCTGACGTCGCGCGCCAGGCGCTGCACTTCGGTCGTCTTGACGCCGCCTCTGTTTTGGAAACCGGCCTGTTGGAGCAAGCACTGGGAGCGCTGGAGCAGCATTGACGACGGTTGCGGCGCCCGCGCCAGCGCGGCAACTGGCGGGTCAGCGCGGTGTTATGTCGCAGCGCGGGTGGTGGCTGCTTGGCGCAGTGCTGCTCGTGCTCGCGGCGGCGCTGGTGCGCCTGAGCGTGCTGCAGCGCTCGAGCTGGTTGCTCGAGGGCGACGACGCGCTGTCTGCTCTCATGGCGCTCGGGATCATGGACGGCGACCGGCCGCTGATGTTGAAGAATCAGACCTACGCCGGCGCATGGGAGCCGTACGCGATGGCGATGACGTTCGCGCTGTTCGGGATCTCGCGCGTCTCGGCGAAGCTGCCCGAGCTGTTGACGTCGCTAGCCGCGATTGGCTCGACATGGTTTCTTGCCCGCGCGGCGGCGGGGCGGACAGCCGCTTGGTTCGCCGCGGTGCTGGCCGCGTTCCCACCGGTGTATGTGCTCGTGCTGAGCCTGAAACCGTGGGCCCCGTACACCGAAGTCGTCGTGCTCGGCAGCCTGTGCCTGGCGTGCGCCATCCGCATCGGCTGGCGCCGTGCCGGTACCTGGACAGCGCTGGTGTGCGGAGTTTGCGGGGGGTTGGCGTTCTGGATGCACCCGCTGGCAGTCTGGTATCTCAGCGCGGCGGCGCTGTGCGTGGTGGTTCGAGTTCGAGGCGCGCGCCTCGTACGTATTGGCGCCATAGGGATGGCTGGCTTCCTCGCGGGCGCGCTGCCGGTGTGGGCCTACAACCTTCAGACGAACGGCGCGACATTCAGATTCGTAGCTTCCGGCACGCAAGGCCAGACGGCTGACCGATGGGCGGTGCTGTCGGCGTGGTGGAACAACGACCTTCCGCGCGGCGTGGGGCTCTGGCATCCGTGGGGCGACAGCCCGTCTGCACTCGGCTGGGTCATGGCCACGCTGGTCGCGGCCGCACTATTGTGGGCGCTGTTTGCTCGTCAACGGCCGGTGACGCGAGGTCTGGATGGCGTCGTGGTGTTGCTCCTGACGATTCCAACGCTTTTCGCGCTGAGCGGCTTCGGCGGACCAGCGCTGAACCCGTACGGCTTCGATGCGACCGGCCGTTACGCGCCGCCGCTGTGGTTCGCCCTGGCTGTCGTGATCGGGGCAGCGCTGGCGTCGCTGTGGCGCTACCAACGCGTGCTCGCCCTTCTCGCGTGCGCTATTCCGGTGGCCATCAACCTCGGGGCGCTCGTCACGACAGATCCAATCCAGGCGTTTCAGTCGCCGTACTGGGATCGGTTACCCGCCGACAACGCGCCACTGCTCAAAACCCTGCGATCCGCAGGCATCAGCGAGGTCTGGATGAATCACTGGGCGGGTCAGCCACTGATGTTCGACGCACGCGTTGCAGGGCAGCCACTGATCGCCTACGACTGGTACGACGTGCAGGCTGGCGGGATCGATCGTTTCCCCGAGTACCGCGCGCGCGTCGAGCAGGCCAGTCGTTCCGCGTTCGTGCTCGTCACCGACGAAACCGAGCCCGATCTCGCACGACGCTTGCGCGACATGGGCGTTACCTTCGACGAATACCGCGTTCCGCCGTACGTCGTAGTCGTACCGACGTCGCGAGTGGTGCATCCCTCTGAGGTGACCGCGGCGCTGGACTATCGCTACTAGGCAGCTGGCCGGCCGGCAGGGTGGCCGGGCGTAGGGGAAATTCCTACCCCCGATTGGCCGTAGGACCCTCCCATATTATTGTGCAGGGGCGCTACAGTATGAGTAGTCGCGGCACCGCACCTCCCCCCGGGCGACCGCGAATCAGAGTGGGGTATCGGCTACTCCCCTGGCCGACCCCGCACCCGAAAGGCCGACGCACCCTCCCCCCGCGTCGGCCTTTCCCCATCTAAGCGATCTGCGCCCCTAGATCTTGCGTAGAATCGTGTTCACGACCGCCGACCGGCCGTGCTGGACCTCATCGAGGGCTCGACGCAACGCCGACTCGAGTTCGCCAGGCTCGGTCACCGTTACCCCGTACGCGCCACAGGCCTCGGCGATCTTCGCGTAGTCTGGCGCCGGGTCGAACGACGTCACGACGCCATCGTTCGAGCGAGCCACCGCGCCATTCGGATACAGGTTCGAGATTGGCGCTTTCGACGCGTTGTAGCCGCTGTTGTTGAACACCACCGTCATGATCGGCGCATTCGCGTGTGCCGCCGTCCACAAGGCGGCGACAGGGTTGCTGAACACGAATCCACCGTCTCCCGTCAACGCGACAACCGGTCGATCAGGCCGTGCGAGTTTGACGCCAATGGCCGCGTTGTTGGGCCAGCCGAGGCTGGAGCCGCCCGCCGAGAAGTAGGTCCCCGGCTCTTCACGCTGCAGATGCGCCTGGACCGCGTGCCTGTTGGTCACCGTGTCTTCGACGAGGATCGTCTCCGCCGGGAGCACGTTCTTCAACGTCCAGGCGACCCATTCGCCGTCCATCGGCGTTTGACTCGCCTTGCCCCGGGCGCGCTCTTCCAGGTTCCGCAGCCACGCCGAGCGGTCAGCCGCGACCGTTTCGCGCCGCGCCTGCGCGTGCTGGCGTTGCGGGTCGCTCTGAAGCTCTTCGATCTGCGCTCGCAAGACTGGAAGCGCTCCAGCGACGCTGCCCGCAATACGCAGATCGATCGGGAAATTCCAGATCACGTACCGCTCGTGCAGCGGTTCGCGGTCGATCTGGATCACGCGGGCGTCCGGCGCCGGCTTGACCTGCTTCGGAACCCACGGCACGTCGGGGTCGAGCAGTAGCACAACATCCGCCTGGGGCAGTTTTTCGGCGAGCCGCGGGCCGAAGTTGAGTGGATGGCTGGCCGGCACACTCGCATACTCGGGCGCGTGCACGGTACCTGCGCCCAGTTGCTCCGCCAGGCGTCCGATCTCGGGTGCTGAGCGCGGATCGCGACCCGCGCGGCCCACGACGATGAGCGGTCTCTCTGCTTTGACCAGCATGGCGGCTGCTTCGCGCAGCGCGGCGGGGTCGGGAACCGGTGCCACGGCGCGACTCGTCTGACGCGGGCCAGGCAAACGGACGTCCTTCGCAGGCAACATGAGCACCTCTCGCGGCAGCGTCATGTAGACGGGTCCGGCTGGCTCATTGCCTGCCACGGCGAAGGCGCGCTCGATGACGCCCGCCATGTTCTCGGTCCGGCTGAGCTCGTAGTGCCACTTCACGAACCCGCGCACGATGCCGGCCTGGTCCATCTGCTCCTGCCACCAGTGGATGTTGGTGTCCTTGGAGCCGCGCATCTCGCCGTCCCAGGTGTACGGGGCGCGGCCGGCGCAGAAGACCATGCCAGCTTGCGCCCGCTGCGCGTTGTGCAGGGCGCCGCCCGCGTTCTGAGTGCCCGCGTCGACGTGGACGAGCACGGTTTGGGGTCGGCCTGTCGCCAGGAAGTAGCCGTGCGCCGCGGAAATGGCCGTGTGCTCGTGGATGCACTGGATCGGCTCAGGAATCGGAAGACCACGCTCGCGGCGGCGAGCCCAGGCTTCCTGAATCGGGAACGTATCCGTGCCAGGATTGATGAAGACCTTCTCGGAGCCGTGCGCGAGCAAAAGGACGAGAAACGCTTCGGCGGCCTCGTCGAAGCTCTCTACCGACTGCTCGGAGGTAACGGGGACGTCGCGCGTTTCGATGCTCATCGAGTCGATTGTAGGCCCGTACCTGGGCGCTGGAGTGCCCGTCGAACGACTTGGGTGCGCGGTCAGCGCCTGTCTGCGAGTCCGTCGGCGATCAGGCTCAGTCCGACCCCCAGGACCAGCAGTGCGAAGCCGGGTAGCGCGGTGATCCACCAGGCTTGCAGCATGTACTGACGCCCGGCGGCGATCATCGCGCCCCACTCCGGCGTCGGCGGCTGCGGACCAAGTCCGAGAAAGCTGAGCGTTGCGCCGAGCAGGATCGCGAGCACCATGCCCGTAAAGACGTACACCAGCGCAGGCGCGATGACGTTCGGCAACACATGTCGGAGCATCACTCGCGCGTTTGTGCAGCCAACAGTTCGTGCCGCCTGAACGTATTCGAGGTTGCGCGTGGCGAGCGTCTCACCCCGCGTAATGCGCGTGTACGGAATCCACCCGACCAGCCCGTAGGCAATGTACATGTTGACCAGGCCTGGTCCGAGCACCGTCATGATCGCGACTATCAGAACCAGGAACGGGAACGCCATCAACACGTCCACAAGACGCATGAAGAAGGAATCGAGTCGCCCGCCCAGGTAACCCGTCGCGACGCCGGTCAGCGTGCCAAAGATGAACGGAAAGACGACGGCGACCACGCCAATCTGCAGGTCTAGCCGCGTGCTGAACACGATGCGGCTCCAGATGTCTCGACCAAAATTGTCAGTGCCCAGGACATGACCCGCACTGAACGGCGGGCGAAATGCCTCGTCGAGCTTTTGAACGATCGGATCGTATGGCGTGAGCAACGGCGCGGCGATCGCCACCAGGATGACGACAAGCAGAATGCCGAGGCCGACCACTAGCGTCGCATTCAGTCCGACCTTCTGTAACCGCATGCCGAAACCGAGTGGCGGGAGCTTGGCTACGGCTGGCGCGCTCAGCGTCGCGTCACTCATAGGTCACTCTCGGATCGAGAAATGAATACGACAGGTCGACCAGCAAATTGACCGCGATGACCAGCACCGCGCTGACCACCGTGATCGCCTGCACCACGGGATAATCGCGGCTTGTAATACTCGTGAACAACAGTTGGCCCATGCCGGGTATCGCATACACCGTCTCGATCACGAGGGTTCCGCCGACCAGATACCCGAATTGCAAACCGAAGATCGTCACCGTCGACAAGAGCGCATTCCGCAGGACGTGACGCATCAGGACGATGCGTTCCAACAAGCCCTTTGCGCGTGCCGTGCGCACGTAATCTGAGCGCATCGTCAGGATCACCTGGCTGCGCAAGTTGCGAATCAGCTCCGCCGAGAGGGCCAACGACAACGTTAACGCCGGCAGGAACAAGTACCAGATATGTTCCTGGAACGTGTTTCCAAAACCAGCCACGGGAAACCACTTGAGGGCGAGCGCGAACACCAGAATCATCAAGATGCCGAACCAGAAGTTCGGCGTCGTCAGAATCAACAAAAACACGACGCGAATGGCCTGGTCGATCCAACGCCCTCGGTTGACCGCCGCGAGCAAGCCGAACACGAGTGTTGTAATAGCCGCGAGGACCATCGCGTAGACGGCAAGGCCGACCGAGATCGGAACGCGGCTCACCACCATGTCGCGCACGGGCTGTCGGAACTGCAGCGAGTCGCCCATCTCGCCTCGAACCAGACCCGAGACGAACAGCCAGTACTGCTCTGGGAGGGGCTTGTTGAGCCCGAGCTGATCGTGCAACTGCGCGATCTTGTCCGTGGTGGCCCGATCGCCCAGCAGGATGCTTGCCGGGTCACCTGGCAGAAAGTGCACCATGCTGAAGATGACGACGGTCACCCCGAACAACACGAAGACCGACAGGACCAGGCGCCTGCGTACGTAGCTTGCGCGGTTCACGCGTTATTGAAGGGTTACGTCCTCGAAGCGGTAGTAGGACAGGCCGTCAATGAAAAATCCGTGCACGTTGCTGCGCCAGGCAGCCGTCGCACCCAGGTTCGCCATGAACACGAGCGGCGCGTCATTCAGGAACGTGCGTTGAATGTCGATGTAGTCAGCCTCGCGTTTCGCGGGGTCCTGTTCGAGATCAGCCGCCGTGATCTTCGCGCTCAGATCGGGATTGTTGTAGTTCGTCCAGTACGCGCGTGAATCTGACCCTTCGCCCCCACGCATCTCATAGTTGACGATCTCGGTTGGATCATTCATGTCGTTGGTCCACGCGCTCAGTGTGGCCGTGTAGTTGCCACTGGTGCGTGCCTCGCGCCAGACGGAATTTTCAACCTGCTGTATGTCGACGTTGACGCCGATCTTCGACCATTCGTCTTTCAAAATGATGGCCGTATTGATGCGGTCCTGGTTGTTGTTGGCCACCAGGAGTGGCAGATTGAAGCCGTTCGGCACGGACGATTGCGCCAGCAGTGATTGCGCTTTGGTCAGATCGTATGGGTAACCGGGTGAATCCTTGTCGACATACGTACCGTTCGGGATGGGCGCGTTCATCGGCTGCGCTTGACCGAAGTAAACGGACTTGATGATTGCGTCCTTATCCGTCGCATAGTTCAGAGCCTGGCGCACCCTGACGTCGTCCAGCGGAGCCTTGGTTACGTTCAGCATGCCAAACGTCGTCTGCTGGATGGGGAAATCCTGGGCCTGGATGCCAGGCGAGGAATTGAGCGCGTCGATCTGACTGAAGGGCACGAAGTCGATGACGTCGTCCTCGCCACCCTGCAGTTTCAGGACGCGCGTGTTGTCGTCAGGGATGTACTCGATGTCGACCTCGTCGATGGCTGGCGTGTCTTTCCAGTAGTACGGATTGCGCTTGAGGATGACCGGGTCGCCCTTCTTCCAGCTCTCGGTGTAGTAGCCGCCCGTGCCTTTCGAGGCCCAGTTCTGCGCGTCGTCGTAGCCAGGTTGCTCGGTCGCGGTCGCCTTGTCGGCCTGCATGATCCAGGCGGGGAACATGGCCAGTTCAGACAGAATCGGCGCGTGTGGCTGACCGAGGGTGATCTGGACAGTGCTCGCGTCGGGCGTCTGGATGTCCTGGATGGCCTTGTAGTTGTCCTTCCAGACGCTGCGCTTTCCGGTCGCGCCGCGTGCGACGTCCAGCGAGACTTTGACGTCATTGGATGTCAGCGGCGTGCCGTCGGAGAACATGACGCCCGGCCGCAGGTGGAATGTCCAGGTGAGACCGTCCGGCGATGTGTCCCAGGAGGTAGCCAGGGCAGGCTCCACGCCGGCGCCGTCCTTGGTCACTCTGAGAAGGCCGTCGTAGACGTTGCCCAGCGTGAACAGCGCCGTGTTGTCGTCGATGAGCCACGGCACGAAAAGGCCGGGTTCCGCGTTGCGCGCCATGCGCAGCACGTTGTGCGACTGGGCAGCGGCCGGTGCCAGGCCCGAAACGGCGGTCGCGCCGAGTAGCAGCGCGGCAGCAAGTGCCCGCGAAGCGAGGTGCAGCCCTCGCCTGGTCAGGGGTCGCCCACTGTTAGAGAACATGGTGTCTTCCTTTCGGTACCACGGGACTCGGCGGCCTGCTCTTCCAGAGCTGCGCGGGCTCCCCAGCCGCGCGCGGCGACATAGTAGCCGCTCGCGCACCTGTGCGCGCGATTCGGTGACTATCCTCGTGTCGGCATGCCGACGATCGTGTATCGCCTGCAACCCTGGGCGTTCGTGGACGACATCGTGCGATCCATGTGTCCAGCCGGCTTCACGCTCGTGCCGCTCGATCGCAATGCTTCCGCCGACGTGCGGCGCGCGGCGCTTGCCCAGGCTGATTTCCTCATGGGCTCGTGGGTCACGACCGCGGTCAAGTTGACCGAGGACGACTTTCGCGCGGCGCCGAATCTGAAGTTACTTCAGCTCATGAGCGCCGGCTACGAGCACGTTGATCTGGATCTCGCTGCGCGCTACGGAGTGCCCGTCGCCCATTTCGGTGACGCGATGGCGTCCGTCGTCGCCGAGCACACGCTACTCCTGATACTCGCGCTTCTGCGCCGCATGCTGGACCTCGACCGTGCCGTTCGCTCGGGCGCGTGGCGGACGAACGAGCCGCCGCTGTACGAGCTGCGCGGCAAACGCGTGGGCCTGGTCGGCATGGGTCACATCGGTCGCGCCGTCGCACGCCGTCTGCTTGCCTTCGATTGCGAGGTCGTCTACGCGAGCCGCCACGGCGCCGCCGATGTGCCGTACACCCGCCTTGACTTGGAGAATCTCTTGCGTAGCAGCGACGTCGTGAGTCTGCATGTCCCGCTCGCGCCGTCCACACGGGGTCTGATCGGTGCTCGAGAGCTCGCCGAGATGAAGCCGAGTGCTGTCCTGATCAACACGAGTCGCGGCGCGGTCGTGGACCAGGCGGCGCTACTCGCCGCACTGCGCAACGGCGAGATCGCCGGAGGGGGTCTGGACGTGCTCGATCCCGAGCCGCCTTCCGCGTCAGATTCGGTTTATGAGAATGGGCTGTTACAGCTGCCGAACGTCGTGCTGACGCCGCACGTCGCGGGCACCTCGCGCGAAGTCTGGCCGCGCATCGTCCAGACGTGTTTTCACAATATCGAACGCGTCGCCCGTGGCGAGGCGCCGCTCAACCTGGCCGCGCCGCTCGACTGAGTACCCGTTCGGCGGGTGCGCCGCGCTGTGCCACGTCCGCTCAGTTGTTCGAGGACTACTGGACCGCGCACGAGCTCGCCAAAAGTGCTTCCGACCGGGGCAACACGCGTAGCCAGCCGCCGCGGCCCTGGATCGCTGGCTCACGCACCAGGGCAGGCTTGCACCTCTATGACAAGCTGTCGGACTGAGAAATTGAGTGTACGCTCGCCTTGTGTCGACCCATTCGCATGACCGTCGACGACCCTGTGAGGCGCAGCCAAAGTGTCAGTGGTTGCCAGCCGTTCTGTCAGTGAATGCGCCGGCAAAATGGCAGTGGTCGGGCGCCGTGTGCCGCATCGGCTCAACCCACGTGTCGTGGTGCACCCGGCGCCCGGCGAATGCTAGCGCGTGCAGCAGTGTACTCACCTCGATCGTCCTGGATCCCCGACTGCGGTACTGAGTGTCGCGTTCG
Source organism: Chloroflexota bacterium (assembly GCA_019247135.1). Next base: position 9,109 of record JAFAPL010000711.1, read on the forward strand.
ATGTCCATGATGGTCG
>JAFAPL010000725.1 GCA_019247135.1 Chloroflexota bacterium
GGTCCAAATCGTGACGTGTTCTGGGAGTCAACTGTAAATTCGGCGCTCGCTGGCAACGTCTTGCCGATGCGGAACACACCCAGCTGGAGTGCAAGCTCGAAGGCCTGCCGCCGGCGGCGAGTGGTTGACAGGTCAGCATCTGGTCGCGTCGCGGTGTCGTTGGCGCGGAACAGCGGATCGAGTCCATGGCTTCGATCAAACTGCGTATCGATGAACGGGGTTGTGACCGAGAATCCCTGGTCTGGTTGATGGCAGGTCACACACGCCTGACCATTCGTTCCGAGGCTCGGGTCGAAGAACGAATTGGATGGTGTGACGACGCCCGGATTGCTGGTGGTGTTGCCGAAAACGCCCGAAGAATCCGGGAACAGGCCAATGATCGGACCAACGAACGGGTGAGCCGAGCCCGACCCAGCGCTCGCCGATTGGGCGGAAGCCTGCCCCGCCAGCACAAGCGAAAGCCCAAGCGCCATCATGGCCGCGCCTGCCCAGAGTGGGGCGGCCCGGCCCGCTGTCTCAACTCTAGTAGCCCGTTGTTTCTGCGTGCCCATCAGTCCCCCCGTTCCGCCGCACGTGCGCGAAACTAAGACCACTATTCGGCACACCAACTAACTTGTCAACGCGACAAAGGCGCCGGCACTCAACATCGACTGTCTGCCGGCCGGCAGAGAACCCAGCCTAGGCCTGCCGCATGATCCAGAGGTATGGGCGCGTGGCGAGCCGGATGCTTCCCAGCGCATACCCCAGCACCGCGCCGTACACGATGTGGCCGATGCAGCTCAGCACAAACGTCACCGGCGTGAGTGGGAACAGCAGTGTCTGACCAAGCGGCGCCGCCACGAGGGTCATCAGCAGACACAGCCAGATCGCCAGCCCGTACGTGACACCAACCAGCAGCGAGGAACGCATCGAGAGCGAGGGGACGAGCACTCGCGCAGCCACCATGAACGCCACGCCCATGCCGCCACCATCGCCGAGCCAACGGAAAGTGTAGCCGAGCACCCAGTCGGGTTCGCTCGTGCCATTCAGCCAGCCGCCAATATTCGGGATGCAGTCACCCCACCAGCCGAGTCCGACAAACGTCCAACGAACCAGGTCGTACACGAACACGGCCACGAGACCCGCCGCGAGGCCCTCGAGCGCGAAGCGCCCGTACTTCGGAAACGTGAACCCCAGCACGAGCGCCGTAATAGCTCCGGGGACGATCATGACCACCGTTCCGACCGAGAGCGACCACAGGCCGAAGATGGTCAATGCGAGCGCGCCAACGGGTGTGAAGCCAATAGCACCGAACGCAGCTGACAGTACAAGTGGACCGAAGTCGCGGACGAATGTCCCGGGCCACGCAACCTGACCCGGTCTCCCCCAAGTGGCGATTGTCACAGCACGAGAATCAACGTAGAGAGCCGATCGATTCGCGCATCCAATCCGAACTGACATGCCTTCACCTCCAGGCTCGTATCACTCGACCGGCACAGCCTCGCGCAAAAACCGCGCTGTGGCTTCCGGTAAGTGGCCAGCAGATAGCTGGCTGCCTGGTGGGTTTCGGACTGGCCAGTTGCAGGGGTGGCCAGCGCTGTGGCGCCAGGAACTACGTCATGCCGTATTCGGGCGCACGCTTCTGAATGTCGTGGAAGTCAGGCGGTTGGAGTCGCAACCTCCTCACTGGCGACGTCAGTCGCCAGCGCCGCCAGAACGAGCTCCCGCAGGCCGAACACGCCGTTCGGCGCGATGTTGGGACTTGGCCGCCAGAGCGGATCGCGGTTCAAAAACGAGGTACTGTCGTTCGCCAACAAGCCGACGAACGTCTCCGCCACGATGCGTCCGCCGACGGGCCCGAGCTGTCGTGTTTCGATCGGCTTGACCCCATCGCTCGTCTTGAGCTGGACCGTCGCTTTGTGCGTCTCGGCCAGGACATAGGTCCACAACGGGCAGTTGCCGGCGAATGCAGGTCCGCCCGCCTTGGCATCCACAATACTGCCGACGATGTCGTTGGTATCTCCCGTGAACTTACCGATCAGGATGTCCTTGTCGTCGAGTGGTTCAAGACCCATGGCGCGCGCAACGTCCTGCCCAGTCGGTAGCCGCAAGCGCCAGCCGCGCAGCAGGTTGCGGGCTGCCAGACTCGGCGGCGGGTCAGACGCGACGCGAGCTGGCAGCGCCCCAAGCGGGTTCACGAGCGAGGTGTCGATGCGGTATGCCAGCTGCGTGCGATTCGGATTGCCCGGATTATTTGCGTTGTCGAGATCACCGTACGGGCGTTCTTCGATGTCGATGAACCGCGCCCAGTCAATTGCCCATGAGTCCGGGAAGGCCTCGAAGCCACCGAGCGAATTGGGATCGGTATCGTCCGCGACAAAGATTGGCAGGGGGCTGATAGCGTCGTTGAGCCGATATCCCGGCCGGATCATCGAGTGCCCGAAACGATAGGCAGCCACCGAGAACTCCAGTGGCATGAAGGGTTCGTTCTTCGGGTGGTAGAACTCGAGTTTCGGCCGGTGGAGCCGTGGATTCCAGTCACGCTCGCCCAGGTGTGGCACCACCTGATGCAGCACGTCCGCGGCAATCAGCTTCGGCAGAAAATCCGTGAGAATCAGCCACTGGTAATGGAATCGGACGTCTTGCTGGATCTCCTCGAATTTCCGAGACGGCATGGCTTTGACGCGATTGTTGTGGAATCGCAGAAAGAGCCCCTGTAGCTGCGAAACGATGACGTTCTCGTCGTTGCGCGGGTCGCCGATGATGGCACGCGCGCGCAGTTTTACGCCAGGATCCGGTAGAGCACTGCGCGGGAGATCATTGGCCTCGAGCGGCTTTTGCAGCGCAGCTCCGGTGAGCTTGCGGCCGAGTAGAAACGTCTTCTGGTCATCTACGTACAGGTACGGCTGATCATCCGGTCCTCGCCCGTACACGCTGTCGAGGTCGAAACGAGGCGTGCGGTAGTCGACGAGCGCATCTGGATCATTCTGGCGTTGCAGCTGCTCGCCGGATCGAACGTGATATCGTGATCGAGGAACTGTCCCAGATACGTATACAGAGCGGGCAGGCCACTCTCTTCCGGGTCGGGGCCGTCCTTCGGCGCATCCGGATCGCCCACCATGGCGCCGCCGAGTTTCTGCAGTGCGTCTTGGGACTGCTGGTCGGTGTCGCCGAAATCGGCGGGTGGCAGCGCTCGGAAAATGCGTCCGAACGAACCCGCGAACAGTGGCGAACTGCGATCCAGATTTAGCCCACGGATGCCCACTCCGTGGGGGCGTGGTTGAGGTGCCTGCGGCATCCTTCCCCCTCTAAATGTGTGCCGACTGATCGGGCAGACTAGGCGAACGTCGCCTGTTCGTCAAGAGGCCAAAGCGAATCGAGCTCGAAAACAGCAGGCCAACGCTGTCCGGCGCCACGGTCCAGCTGCTACTTGGGGGTCAACCCTCACCCCCTTCGCCGCCTCTCCCTGGCCAGGAAGAGGGGTTTTATCAAGGGGGGAGTGGGTCGAAACTCCGGAGGGACTTGCGCCGGTTCTACTAGCGCATGCCGATCGTGTAGAACAGGATCAGGCCCGTCGCGTTGTTCAAGGCGTGGGCCAGCATGCCGGGATACAGGCTGTCGGTGCGCTCGTACACCCATGCCAGCAGCGTTGCGAGGATGAAGATGCCGACGCTGAGGCCGGCCATCTGAGCCGGGTTCATGCGGTTCGGCTCCAGGTGGAGCAACGTGAACATCAAGCTCGACGCGCCATATGCCATCCACAGGGGCTTCGTGCGGCGGTACGTGCCAAAGAGAAACCCGCGGAAAAACAATTCCTCCGCGAATGGCGCCGCGATGCCAGCCGACAACAGCAACAGTGCAAATGATGCCGGACCTTCCTTCAGGACGAAGTTGAACTGCTCCAGTTGATTCGGCCGGAGCCCTACCTGGGTCAGCGCTGTGCCGACAAGCTGGATGACAATCAGACCGAAAATGCCCGCGCCGAACCCGTACGCGACCACGTAGTCCAGCGGTCGGCCACGCAGGCCCAGATCTGCCCACGTCATCACACCAGGTCGGACCAGCCTCAACCAGACGATCAGCAGCATCGGAATCTGCGTCGCGCCAGCCGCGATCACGAACGTGCTCGTCGTCAGTCCGCTCTCCAGATGCAGAAACGGCGCGATGGGGAGGGTCAGCAATCCATTCAAAATCAACACGCACAGCACGGCGCCGATGGCCAGTCTGTGCGATCCGACCGCGCGCTCCGCGGCTGCTCGGCCCTGGAACGTCGGAATGAAGACCCACGCCAGGATGGCGAGGCTCAAGAGCACAAGGAGAACGATGAACGGGATCGCGAGTGTCGGCGCCATGCGTGGTTATTCGCGACCGCGAAAGTCGAGATACAGCCGGCTGGCCGTTGGCAGGTGCTGACCGCTGTACTTGCTGCCGCGTGCCGCGCCGTACGGTCGCTCCGCTGGAGTTGTCATGAGCGAAAACGAAATCTGCCCAATGCGCATGCCCGGATACAGCGCGATCGGCAGATTCGCGAGATTACTGATCTCGAGGGTCACGTGGCCCTCGAACTCCGGATCGATGAACCCGGCGGTATTCGAAACGAAAACACCGCCAGAGCCGGCCAGGAAGTTCTCGACTCGACCGCTGGATCCGCGGACCTCAAGGTCATAGACGGGCTCGAATCGACCGGTATCGACGACATCCACGACCTCGTCCCAGTGCAGGCCGCCTTCCACCAGGCGATCGAGCCGCCTGCGCGGCTTCGACTGGAGTGCGAGAGTCGAGGTGCGCGATGCGGTCGCCTCGCGGGCGGGCACCAACGGGACTGGCAGCTCGGGGATGAATTTAGGAATGGCGACTCGCGTACCGCGGATCAGAGCTCCGGTCGGCGTCGCGGTCAGTTCGCCAGCGGCGTCGAGCGTGAACAGATTGTGTCCAGCGGTCACCCGCACCCGGCGGCCGGACGCGAGTCGCACCTCGTACACCTTGTCAGGCGGTTCCGCGAACCAGTTCGTCACTTCATGGAAGCCGACCTCGAATGTATCGCGGTCAAATGCAACGACTTTGCCGTGCACACGGTTGTCGATCAGCTCACCAATCTCGCGCTGCTCCAGCACACCGCGCCGATCGAGAAACAGCACCGGCTCGTCATTTGGCAGGCTCGAGTGGATGACGACGCCGAGCCGGCCGAGGCTGCTGCGGCCCTCCAGGCGGGCGACGAGGTCGTTCGGCATGCGCACGCGCTCGATCGTGTTGCCAAGCACGAACTCGTGCGGATGCAAAAACATCGGCTCCTCGGGGCCGACTTCGAGCATCTCCATCAGGTCGTCGGCGGGTTGCTTCACGTCGATGTACGCGCGTTTCGTGTTGCGAAACACCAGAAATTTGTTGTCCAAGCGGACGTCAACGCTCGACGGCTGGACGAGCTCAGGCTCCCAGGGCTCGATCCCGAGGCGGCCGCTGGCGACGGCTTCCTTGATCGACCGGTCCGAAAGGATCACCGGCTCGAAGCTCTTTGCGACGCGATCTCGTTGCTGCTGGCTCGCTCGATCAGGCGCCGGACCTCGTCTTCGAAGGACGACACGTCGGCGAAGGCGCGGTACACCGACGCGAACCGGATATAGGCCACCTGGTCGAGCTGCCGAAGTTTTTCCATCGCCAGGTCGCCGATGACCGAGCTCGGCACCTCGGCCACGTCACGAGCACGCAGCTCTGCCTCGATCTGCTCGACCGTACGCTCGATCGTCTCGGCGCTGATCGGGCGCTTGGTACACGCGAGCTGCAAGGAGCGTCGCAGCCTGTCGCGGTCGAACTCCTGGCGACGCTGATCGCTCTTGACGACCATCAGCGCAGATGTCTCGATGCGCTCATACGTGGTGAACCGGTGCAGGCACGCGCCGCACTGCCGCCGACGACGCGTCGTCGAGGCATCGGCCGAGTCGCGTTTGTCGAGCACGCGCGTGTCGGACGAACGACACACGGGGCAACGCATGCTGGCAATCATAGCGTCGCGACGCGCACAGGCATGGATACATCGAGACGAACGGATGCGCTCGACGGGCTCAGGACCGAGGCACCACTTCAGTGCGAGCCCGAGAATGTCACAATGACGCACGTCCATGCAGAGCACGCACGAACGGCAGGATGACGTACGAATCCGGGTCAGCCCCCTCGGCGGGGTCGGCGAAGTCGGTAAAAACTCGACCCTGATCGAGTACGGCGAGGACATGCTCATAGTCGACGCCGGGGTCAAGTTCCCCGAGGCCGAGCTTCACGGCGTCGACCTCGTCGTCGCCGACTACACGCACATCGCCGAGCACCTGGATGCCCTGCTCGGCGTGGTCTTCACCCATGGCCACGAGGACCACATCGGCGGGCTGCCCTACCTGATCATGCAGCTCGACCCGCACGATCCACTTCCCATTTACGGAACGCCGCTCACCCTTGGCCTCATCAGTGTGAAGCTCAAGGAGCATGGCATGCTCGGCCGGGTCGAGCAGCACGAGTTCCGCGAAGGCGACCTCGCCCACCTCGGACCGTTCCGCATCGAGCCAATCGCCGTCAACCACAGCATCCC
>JAFAPL010000759.1 GCA_019247135.1 Chloroflexota bacterium
CGCCAGCTTCTCATACCCCTCGAACTGGCTGATGACGCCATCATGAAAGGGCACGAACATCTTCCTGGAGATGTCCCTCCATCACTCGGTTTCAGCGGAGACCACGTCAAGCACGGAGATGAGCTCGTCAGAATAGTAGCCACGCAGAATGGCCAGCGCATCGATGGCGCGGCGCATCAGCCAGACCACCATGACGTTCGTGTAGGCATTGTTGTCGAGGCCCGGGCGATCGGCGCCGGGATAACCGTCATGGAACTCGTCGGGACCCATTACTCCTCGAATCTCGTAACGTCCGCGCTCCGGATTGAATGTTGCGAGACTGGAGAAATACCGTGCAATTCCGATCAGGAGCTCCGCCCCGACATTCACCAGGAATTCCAGGTCGTTCGTGATTTCGTAGTACTGCCAAACCTCGTACGCAACCGCCAGGCTGACGTGCCGCTGCAGGCGGGAGTGGTCCGCGAACCACCGCTCAGAGCGTGGATTGAAGATCCACGTCGGCGTTTCTTCGCGGCCGTCGCTGCCGCTCTGCCAGGGAAACAGCGCGCCCGGACGACCATCCTCCGCTGCAAGCCGTCGTGCAGCCTCCAGTCGGCGGAATCGATAGCCCAACATATGCTTCGTGAGCTCGGGTAAGCGGTAGGTCAATACGGGTAAGACGAGTACGTCATCCCAGAAGATGTGGCCACGATAACCCTCGCCGTGCAGGCCACGAGCGGGGGCGCCGACGTCGAGGCTGAGCGTTTGGCGCGAGAGCGTTTGCAGCACGTGGAAAGCATGCAGCCGCAATATCCGATTTGCGTGCTCGTCGCCAACATCGACTCCAGATCGTGACCAGAGCCGCTCCCAGGCTGCGACGTGCGCGACCAGCAGATCGTCGAAGGAACCCGCTGCGCTGGCGCTCTGGACCGCGGCCGCTCCCGGTTCGCTGATTGCGGGGTCTCGGGAGGTGTACAGAGAGATGATCTTCTCAATCGTGGCGGTCTGTCCTTCAGACAGATGGAAGCGCAGCTCCTGAGCGATGAAGCTCGGCTCCTGGACAAGCCGCTGATCCGGCTCGATGCGGCGGCCTCCGACAGTCACCCGAATGCGGGCGACCTCGTGGACGCGGATGCGCGACTGCGAGGTTTCGACCTCGATACTCAGCGATTCGGAGTTGATCTGTCGACCGCTGGCGTATACGAGATGCTGCGAGTTGAAGGCACGGTCGTCCCGAACGTTCAGATTGGCGACCCCGGCATCCAGGGCGGCAAGCACGCGAACCTCGCCCGACCAGTTCGTCGCGCTGATCTCGAAGTTCTGGGCAGCAAGGTGAGGCTGTGCCATGCTCACGATTCGCTGCTCCGAAAGCAGCGTTCGCCGATCATGAGTGTCGGTAAGACGCATCTGGCGGCGGAAAACCCCCCGCGCCAGGTCTACCTCCTGGACGTAGCTACTCACCTGAGCTGTCTCTGGCTCGAGCCAGTCATCTTCGCCGATGCCGAAGCGCATGACCAGCCAGTTCGGCAGGTTGACGATGCTCTCGTTCTCCATCTGCTCGTCCCCGAGCGGCGTAGTGAGCCGGTTGGCGCAGCCAGCCACATAAGTGCCGGGGTAGTGCACGTCATCTTGCTGAGATTCTGGAGCGGCCCCGCGAGTGGCGAAGTAGCCGTTGCCCAGCGTGCACAGCGTCTCACGCGTACCTTCGCGCGCAGGATCCAGGCTGTCGTATGACCAGATCCAATCATCGCGCCGCGGCGTGGTCGGCGGCTTTGGAAGGCGGCAAAAAGGACCTCCAGCTCGCACAAGTCGGCCGCGACCGGGCCCGGCGGGTTCGAGCGCAAGCTCCGCCAGATCGGCGATGACGTACGAGGCGCCAGCGCGCTTCAGCGCCAGCATCTCAGGTGCACCGTGGCTGGAGACTCCGACCACCTGCCCGAATCCGCGATGCGCACTTGCTTGTATCTCGGACACGGAGTCCTGGACGATGGCGATGCGCGCTGCCGGAACATTGAGGCGCTGCGCAGCGTCATCGATCGTCGCGAACTGGATGTCGAACAACTGTGTGAGACCCGCGGTCTGGAGCACATCAGAGCACGGCTGCGTACCGGTGATCACCGCGGTAGCGATAGCGTGGCGGCGCAACGAGCGCACGAGGGCCGAATCGTTGAGCGCGGCATGTAAACCAAAGAGCACCGCCTCAATGACTGGTCCCGAATCCGGGTCGGTCGTTTGAGCATTCCTGGGCAGCAGTTGCATGGGTCGAGAACACCCCCAGCCCAGAGTGACGGCTGAGTCAAGACGGCTCTCTGAATATCACGTTCGACTGTTTGAACGACGCATGAACGTTCCCGAAAGGTTCAGCCCGTCGCGCCCGTCGTCTCGGTTAGGAGCCGGCGGCGTCGGACTAATGTCAGATATGCCAATGTTCTTGCCCCACTTTTGCACTTGCGGCCATAGTTCGTGGGTACACACGCGCCTGCGCACGCGATACCGCTGCAACGCTCAGCACTGCGAGTGCCTTATTTACGTGCCACTGCTTTGCGTCTGATGCGCTGTCGCCGATAGCTGACAGGCAGATCGGTCCGCGCCGTCGATGCGCCCGTGTTGGGGCACCCGATCGCGCGGACTATTTCTTTAAGCGATCCCGGTCACCTGCGAGTCATCGTTCAGTCCGCGTTCAGGTCGCTGTAAGTCACGTTCCCGTTATGTGCCCGTGTGGCCGCAAACAATCGGACCACGAGGACACCCGATGACACTCCATACCAACGGTCCCATTGATGCGTAGGACGATTCTTGTTCCGCTCCTGATCGCGATCGGCGTAGTCGGCGTCGCCGCCGGTCTCGGTATCTGGATGTACGACAACTTCATGTACTATCAGACCGAAGCCGCGCTCGTCGAGAGCAAGGTCGCCAGCGTTGACGCCTCGCAGGCCGGGACGGTCACTAGCCTGACTGTGAAGAAGGGCGACACTGTCACGGTGGGACAGAAGATCGGCGAGCTCACGCTGATCGGGGGAAGCGCCGGGCAGACACAGGATTTGAACAGCCCGGTGAACGGAAGCGTTCTGCTAACGGTCGCCAAGGGCTCCGTGGTGACCAAGAACTACCCTATTGCCATGATCACGGAAGATGCTGACGCAGCCGTGGGCGAGGCCACCGTGGTCGCCTTCGTGGACGAATCCGTTCTAAACCGGTTGCGTATCGGCCAGCAGGCCGACGTGACCGTGGATGCCTATGGTGGCACGATCTATCGCGGCGAGCTCAAGCAGATCGTTCGCCAGGCGGCCAACCAGTTCTCTCAGTCGCAGCAGACCAGCGACTTTTCAAGTGGAAACTTCACCAAGGTTAGCCAGCGCGTTCCAGTGCTGATCGGTCTGGACGAGGGTACCTTGACGAATCAGCTCCTCCAGGGGCTCAGCGCCGAGGTGAAAATCCACCTCTTATAGCGTCGTCATAGAGCATCGGAGTCCACCGGGAGTTCACCGATTGAGAAATCACTCGCGCTGTACATGCGCGAGTGATTTTCGTCTAGGGTCTGTTCCCGTGCCAACTCGCAGACTCGATGACGAAGGAGTGGACGAAAATGCGTCGAGTACTGTTACCCTTGTTGATCACGATCGGCGTGGTCGGCATCGTGGGCGGAGTTGCGCTCTGGATCCACAATGACCTGTTCTACTACCACACCGATGCCGCGCAAGTCGAGAGCAAGCTGGTCAGCGTCGATGCTCCACAGCCGGGCACCCTGACCGACATCTCGGTGAAAAAAGGCGATACCGTCCAGGTGGACGACAAGATCGGGACTGAGAGGATCACGGGGCCAAATGGCGACAAGGACATCACCCTGAAGAGTCCGGTGAGTGGAACGATCGTGCTGACGACCACCAAGGGGTCGATCCTTACGGCAGGGTATCCCGTGGCGGGGATCAACGACGCTGGTGTTGGCGCCGTGGGCGAGTCAACGGTGGTCGCGTACGTGGATGAGAGCGTTCTCAACAGGTTGCGCATCGGCCAACAGGCTGACGTGACAGTCGATGCCTATGGCCACACCATTTACACCGGACACGTCGAGCAGATCGTCCGCCAAGCGGCCAACCAGTT
>JAFAPL010000959.1 GCA_019247135.1 Chloroflexota bacterium
GGCGAGGGAGAGGGGGCAGGGGGTGAGGGTTGACCCCAGTGCCGGCTTGTATTACGAGCGCGGGCGCGGGGACTTTTCGGGGTGGTGCCGCCGCTTCGCGGCGGCGGCGACGAGCGCTTCCTGAGTGAGCTCCCCCTGGTGCCGCGAAGCTACGTCATTGAGCAGCTGTGTATTGGCGCGTGCATCCCCCAGACACCACTCCTGGTGGTCAAGCAGCGCGTCCTCGTCTTCAGCCGCTCCGCCGCACCACGCACACGTCCACGCGGGCGCCATGCCGCACCTCCGATCCCACCATTTCCGTCACACTCACCGCGGCCGTCAACCAGCTCAGGGCAGCTCTGCGCCCTCGAGCCCGCTTGCGTACAGCTCGCGCGCCTGAACGATCACCTTCTCGGCCGCTGTCGCGTCCTCCCAGCCCACGACGTCGGTCCATTTGTCTTCCAACGCCTTGTACGTCTGGAAAAAATTCTCGATCTCACGCAGCCAGTGCGGATCGATGTCATGCAGATCGTGGATGCTCGAAAAGCGTGGATCGCCGACGGGCACGGCCAGGATCTTCTGGTCGGGTCCTTTCTCGTCTGTCATGTCGAGCACCCCAATAGGCCGCGCGACGATGTGACAGCCGGGAAAGGTTGGCTCGTCCACCACCACCAGCGCATCGAGCGCGTCGCCGTCCTCGGCCAGCGTGCCCGAGACGAAGCCATAGTCGGTCGGGTAGTGCACCGACGAGTACAGCACCCGATCGAGCACCAGCACGCCGCGGTCCTTGTCGAGCTCGTACTTGTTGCGGCTACCGCGCGGAATCTCCACGACGACTTCGATGAGGCCGCGCTCCACCCCTTGAGCATAAACGAGCGTCGCGCTCAGGAACCTAATCGCCGTGCCAGGACCTCGGCCACGTGCACTACCTCGACTGACATGCCGGCCGCGTTCGAGGAGCCGCGCAGGTGCAGCACGCACCCCGGATTGTCCGTACACAGCACCTCGGCCCCGGTTGTCCGGACGTTGTCCAGCTTGCGCTCCACGATCCCGCGCGAGACCTGCGGATGGTCGACCGATGCACCACCCCCGAACCCGCAGCACACGTCCATCTCTGGCAAATCGACCAGCTGAACGCCAGCCCGGCGCAAGAGTCGCGGACCGCTCGCAGCGATGCCCAGCACGTTCGTGCTCTGGCAGAAGCTGTGATATGTCACCGTCGGTCCGTCAGATGCCCCGAGCTGCGGTGGATCAGCCACTTTCTCGACGAATGACAGCAGGTCGAGCGTGCGTGCGGCGAGGCGCTCGGCTCGACTATGCCACTCAGGTTCGTCTCGCAGCAGCCTGGGAAGATCGTGCATGATCGCGATCGCGCACGAGCTCGCGCCGCTCACGACGTAGTCGACCTGCGCCCGTTCGAGCGTTTCGATCGTCTGCTTGGCGAGCGCACGGGCGGTGCTGCGATCTCCCGAGTCGAGCGGCGCGAGGCCGCAGCAATGCTGGCCCTCAGGCACGACGACGCGTGCGCCGCAGGCACGCAGCACACGCAGAGCGGCGTCGACCTGCTCGGGCGCGAAGCGGTCGGCAATGCACTGGAGGAAATAGGCGACCGTCACGCCGCGGGCTCGGCTGCGCGACCATGGACCGCTCGAGTCAGCCTCGAACGTCCGACCAAGACACGCATCGCGCGCAGGTCTCTTCGCCAGCGCGGGCGGAGTACGCCAGCGCAGCGGCTCAGGCAGCGGTACGCGCAGTAGACCGCGCGATGCAAACGGCGACCCCGCGACACTCGCGAACCTGGTCGCGAGGTCAAACAGCCGCGGTTGCGCCCACACGGAAAATGCCGCGCGCTTGTACCAGGGCAGCCCGTCGGCTGCGACGACGCGTGCTCGGTTGTCGAGGATCAGTTGCGGCAGCGGAATACTGGCCGGGCACACGGTCGCGCATGCGTTGCAACTGACGCACAGCGATTGCGGCTCGGCGTCCGCCTCGAGGCCGTGGTGGAACGGCGTGTTCACCAGGCCGATCGCTCCCGAGTAGACGTAACCGAAGACGTGGCCGCCAACGACCTGATACGGCGGACACACGTCCGCACATGCGGCACAGCGGATACAGCGCAGCGCCTCGCGCGCATCTGGATCGCTCCACATGGCCGTGCGGCCGTTGTCTACCAGCACGATGTGCAACTCGCCATCCGGCTCGGGTCCGGTGATGAAGGACGTATACGTGGTGATCTCCTGACCGGTGCCTGAACGCGCCAGCAGACGGATCTGGGCGGTCGCGTCCGCGAAGGTCGGCACGATCTTCTCCCAGCCGGCAATCACGATGAGCAGGCGTGGCAGCGTGCTGACCAGGTCGCCGTTGCCTTCGTTGGTCACCAGCATGACCGAGCCGGTTTCAGCGATCAGCGCGTTCGCGCCGATCATGCCCGCGTCGGCGCTCAGAAAGATGCGCCTGAGCTCTTCGCGTGCGAAGTGGACCTGCACCTGCACGTCTTCGTGCGGCACCTGACGCCCGGTTCGCTCCTCGAACAGCGAGGCGACCTGCTGTCGGCTCTTGTGGATGGCCGGCATCACCATGTGGCTGGGCGTCTCGTGCGCGAGCTGGAAGATCCACTCGCCGAGGTCGGTTTCGATGACCTGGACGCCTTCGGCTTCCAGGTGGTGATTGAGGAAGATCTCCTCGGCCACCATGCTCTTGCCTTTTGCCAGCAGGCGCACCCCATGTTCTTGCAGTAACTGCGAGATCACGGCGCGCGCATCGTCTGCGGTTTGTACCTCGTGTACCTGGGCACCTTTCGCGCGTGCCGCATCGACGAAGCGCCGCCGCGCGGAGATCGGGTCCGCCAGGACAGCATCCTTCGCGCGCTTCAAGATCGCCGCTGCGATGCCGAAGTTGGAGGATGTCTCGGCTTCGAGACGCTTGAATGCGCCGTCGCGAGTCGCCCGCCAGGAGCGCTGGAAGGCCAGCAGGTTGCGCGGCAAGCGCGCATCGTGCAGCGCGGTCCCGTAGCGCTCGGTGAAGGGCTCGATCGGCGACTCGGCGCTCACGCGTTACCGACGACGATGATGACCAGTGCACGTGGGCCGTGCACGCCAACGGTCAGCGTCCGCTCGATGTCCGCCGTGCGACTTGGACCAGTCATGAGCAACGGGTGATGCGCGCCTGAGTTCACCAGCTCGCGGACGCGCTGGATGGCGTCGTCGAGTCCGTCCACGATGTCCGACATGGGGACCAGCAGCCACAGGCGCTCGGCGAGAAAGCACGCGCCGCGGTCGACTGGCGGTTCGTCCAGTGCGACCGAGCCTGTTTCGGCCACCGCGAAGCGGCCCGCGCTCACGACTTCCATGGCTGGTGTTGCTCCGAAGAGCTCCGCGCGATTGCGCTGGATGCTGTTCGCTGAAGC
>JAFAPL010001012.1 GCA_019247135.1 Chloroflexota bacterium
TGAACTTGTTCCCCGCGTCGCCACGCTCGAAGCGGAAGGCCCACCCGCCAAACGGCGTCTTTTCCGCGCCGCCAGGATCCTCCATCACGCCATCCAGGGTGACGAATTCTGAGACTACCACTCGCATCCAGATGCTCCTTCAAGTAGTGATTGCTGCATTCATGACGTCGAACAGCGCGTGCCAGAATCGACATGACTGATGTGATCTCACATCCAGACAAAGTCCTGTTCCCGGAGGACGGAATCACCAAAGGCGAACTCGCCGAGTATTACGAGACCGTCGGCGCGCACATGGTCCCGCAGATCGCCGGGCGGCCCGTCACGATGGAACGTTATCCGTCGGGCATCGGCCATGGCGGCTTTCTTCAGAAGGATGTTTCGAAAGGATTTCCCAGCTGGCTCGAGCGCGTCGAGGTGCCGAAGAAGGGTGGAACCGTCCGTTACCCACTGGTCAACGATCTCCGGGCTTTGCTCTGGATGGCCAACCAGAACTGCGTGACACCGCATGTGTGGACCTCGCGGGTTCCGCGGCTGCACAAACCCGACCTGTGCGTCTTCGATCTCGACCCGTCCGCGGATGCACCCGACATTCTGCGCAGCGCGACGATGGCAGTCCGCGACGTTCTGGCCGAGATCGGGTTACCCAGCTGGGTGAAAACGTCGGGCTCGAAGGGCTTTCACATCGTGGTGCCGCTCGACGGCAGCAGCGACTTCGAAGAGGTCGCAACCTTCGCGGGTGCTGTTGGCGCGCTGCTGGTGAAGCGCGATCCCGAGCATTTGACGCTCGAATTCTTGAAGACCGACCGCGCGGGCCGGATCTACGTTGACGTCGGCCGTAATGGTCCCAGCGCAACATTCGCCGCGCCATACGCAGTCCGAGCGAAGGCCGGTGCGCCCGTCTCAGCGCCGTGCACCTGGGAGGAAGTAGCCAGCGGCAGCGTTGGGCCACGCACGTTCGCTCTGCGAGACATGGCGCAACGGCTCAGGGACGTCGGAGATCTATGGCGCGACGTGCCGAAGCACGCGCAGTCACTGGCACCTGCGCTACGTGCCCTCAGCTAATCCGAAAAATCGGATGCAACGGAGCGATGGCCTGGATCTCATCGTCAGATGCATCGGGCCCAACACCCTGGAAGAACTGGCCGACCTCCCACCGCCACTTTCTCAGGTAAGCGCGCAGCAAGTCGACCTTGTTCGCGTCGTCGATCTCGTGCAAGTGGATTTGCTGCTTGCGCGAGCCAAGCCGTAGCTCGACCTCACTGCCCGCACGCACGTTGCGCACCCACTGCGTGACGCCGCGAGGGGCGACCAGGTACTGGCCACCCTGATACTCCAGCAGGTTCACAGGAGTGGTGCGCCACTCACCGCTCTTGCGACCGCGGACGGCGAGAATGCGAGAACCGTAAATGCTGATGCCGAACCGCATGAGCAGGTTCAGCAGAGGATTGAAGAGGCGTCGGGTAAGCGGGTCCGGCTTCAGATAGCGTTCAGCGGCCATGTTTTTGATGCAAACCGCCGCTTGCGCCCTGCCCCGAACGACGTCTCACGTGGAGTACACGCTGAACTGGGTCGTCGTCGCGCGCGCACGCCAGTCGGTCTGCACATTGACCACCGCGGGCACGCCCGCGTTGAACGCGCGCTCCAGGGCGGGACGAATGGCCGAATGTTCCTCGACGTATTCGCCGTAGCAGCCGAGCGCCTCGGCCATCTTGTGGTACGCGGTATAGCCGAGATCGCGGCCCGGCTTGTTCCGCTGCGGATCCGCCGTCCACCCGCCATTCAAGCTCACGACGGTCACCACCGGAATGTTGAAGCGAGCGGCCGTATCCAGCTCCATCGCGTTCAGCCCAAAGGACCCGTCGCCGTGCAGCACGAGCACCTGATTTTGAGGTTTGGCTACTTTGGCGCCGATACCAAACGGCAAGCCAACCCCCATACAGCCGAACGGCCCTGAGTTCAGTCTGTGTCGCGGCACGAACGTCGGTATGGATTGCCGACCGTAGTTCAGAATCTCCTGGCCGTCGACACACAGGATGGCGTCTCGATCCAGGAAGTCACGCACCTCCTTGCACAGACGCAACGGATGAATTGGCGTCTGGTCGGTGCTCATGGCACGCTCGTGCTCGGCCGCCTTTTGCGTCTCCACTTCACGCAGGTGCGCGCGCCAGGCGTCATAACGGCGAGCGTCGATCCGACCATCGGCCGCGGCGAGTAACTGATGCAGCACGGCTCGGGCGTCGCCGACGATGCCAACGTCCGCGGCCCGATTGTGGCCGATCTCCGCGGGGTCGATGTCGACCTGAACCAGCTTCGCATCAGCGCTGAACCGCGGTGGCGCGAGGTGGCTGATGACGTAGTTGATGCGTGTACCGATCACGAGCAGCAGGTCAGCCTCGCGGAAGGCGGTGCTGCGAGCCGTTGGAAACGACAGCGTGTGATCATCGGGCACGACTCCGCGGCCTTGTGGGGTCGTGTAGAACGGCAAGCCGGCGAGCTCGACGAACTGCTGAAGCTCTTTCGAAGCGTCTGACCAGAGGATGCCGCTACCAGTGATGACGATCGGCCGTTCTGACCGCTGAAGTAGCCGGACAGCGTCTTCGACGAGTGCCGGGTCACCCTGTGGCCGTGCCCGCTCGAGCGCCGTCACGCCGTCCAGGTAGGCCACTTCGGACTCTTCCACCTGCTTGTAGAGGATGTCGCCGGGCAGGTCGAGATACACCGGTCCGGGCCGTCCGCTGACCGCCTGGCGCGCCGCGATCTGGACGAACTCAGGGATGCGCTTGGGGTCCGAGACCTGGTCGGCCCACTTGGTGATCGGCTTGAACGTGCCGACCTGGTCCATCTCCTGAAATGCGTCCCTGCCACGTTGCGAGAGCGGGGCCGAACCGCCGATGGCCAGCAATGGAGCACTGTCGGCCCAGGCATTCGCCACGCCCGTGATCAGGTTGGTTGCGCCCGGCCCAGACGCGGCCATGCATACGCCCAGGGTGTTCAGGACACGACCGTAGGCGTGCGCCATCATGGCCGCTGCCTGCTCGTGGCGAACGTCGATGCCCTGCAGGCCTTCTTCGAGGCACGCCGATTCGGCGGCCAGCATGGGGCCACCCATGATGAAGAAGAATCTCTCGATCCGCAGTCGCCGCAGCGCGCGGGCAAGAATTTGAGAACCGTTCACCAGAGTCATCAGACGTGCGTCCTGATCCGTGAGCATCCTTTGCCAGCGCTGGCGCGGCGATCAATTGGTTCGAACATCGGGCCGATGCTGCTCCTTCACATGTGCTTCAAGGACGTGGCCAACTCATGACTCACGACTCACGACTCACGGGTCGTTACACCGCCTGCTCGGCGCGCAGGGCTTCCAGCTCGTCCGCGGTGACGCCCAACTCGCCATACACCTGCAGGTTGTCCTGGCCGAGCAATGGCGCCGCCCGCAGCGGCACCTGCGAATCAGACATCCTGACTGGCCAACCCGGCATCGTCACATCTCCTCGCTTGGGGTGCTGCACCGTCGCGAACATCCCGCGTTCGCGCAGGAATGCGTCGTTGTAGAGCTCGTTCGTGTCGAACACCGCTCCTGCCGGCACGCCCGCACGCCCGAGACATTCCATGACTTCGACTTTCGTGCGCTGCGCGCACCAGGGCGCGATCACCGCGTCGACTGCGTCCTTGTTCGCGAAGCGATCCTTGTTGGTGGCGAATCGCGCATCGTCGATCAGGTCCTCGCGGCCCATCACGTTCAACAGGCGCTCCCACTGATGATTGCCCGCACGAGTTGTATAGATGTAGCAGTAGTCGTTCGGCTTGCCGCCTTTGCACTGGTACGCCTCGCTTGGCGCGTTCGTGCCCATCACGCTGCGGTTGCCGATGCGCGGCGCCGGCTGATTCCAGAGCATCTGACTGGCGTACGCGATGCGGCAGAAATTGATGACGGCCTCCTGCATCGCGACCTGGATGCGCTGACCGCGCCCGGTGCAATGGCGTTGATACAGCGCCGCGAGAATGCCAATCGCCGTGTGCAGCCCCGTGCCCGTGTCGCCGATAGTCGGGCCAGGCTTCAGGGGGCGTCCGTCTGGTTCACCGGTGATGCTCAGGGCCCCACCGACGGACTGCGCGATCATGTCGAAGGCGAGGAATGACTCGTACGGGCTACCGGACGAGAAACCTTTGATCTGGGCGTAGATGATGCGCGGGTTGATGCGACTGACCTCCTCGTAGCCGAAGCCGAGCCGGTCAATGACGCCTGGCCCGAAGTTCTCGATGAAGACGTCGGCGCCTTCGATGAGTCGGCACAGGAGCTCGCGGCCGCGGGGATGTTTCAGGTTGCACGTGACGCTGCGCTTGTTGGCGTTGAGCAGCAAGAAGTAATAGGAATCCACACCTGGGAGCTCGCTGGACGCCGCGCGCCCCTGGTCGCCACGGGTCGGCTCTTCGACCTTGATCACCTCCGCACCGAGCCACGCCAGGGTCTCCGTGCACGACGTACCTGCCTCGAACTGTGTCAGATCGACCACTCGAACGCCGGCCAGCGCCGGGCGGGTCTCATCAACCGCATCGCTGGGCTGCACGCGCCCAGTGTAGAGCGGCGCTCCCCCGCGCGCGATCACAGCAGACCGCCGACGGCTGAGAGCAGACTGTAGCGCGCGACGTGGCTCCACCCGCCGTTCGTGTTGCTACGGTCAACCGGTGGCCCTGGATCGCCACCCGCAGGATGATGGTGCCTCCGCGGCGCGGATGATCGCGACGA
>JAFAPL010001019.1 GCA_019247135.1 Chloroflexota bacterium
GTCTCAGTGGAGGACCTCGGCACCATGCCACCGGCCATCAGGTCGAGAAGAGCCCGCGCCTTGCCCCGCTCGGCATAGCCGAACGCCTGGCCCGAATAACCCGCCGCATCTCGCAGGTTCCCGGCCCATTGAGCGGCATCGCGGAGCTTCATCGTTATCCGAGCGGCTTGGAAATAGAGATACTGCGACCCAGTTCCACCTGACAGGGCGATCTTGAGCTCATCTCGGCTCAGCAAGCGACGCCGGTCCTCGAGCGCGGCGATCGCGCGGTCCGCCCACCTCCGGGCGTCTTCCAGGAGCCCAAGACCTTCGTCTACGTCGGCGCAGATGCTCAATGCTTCCCAGGGGCGTGCCTCCGAACTCCACCACTCCGGGCCCGTCTCGTTTTCGATCGCCTGAAGGTGCTCCTGAGCGAGCTCGTAGGCTTTGATCCGAGCAAAGAACGCGGCAGCCTCCGCATGGACGTGTTGCTGCTGCTGGTGCGCTAGCGCTTCTCCCTCCGCGCCGAGCAGGGGGATAAGCTCCGCGGCCGCACCCATGAACCCGCTCGATGCCTTGGGCACGTCGAGGTAGCGGTTGAAGGCCGCAATCGCCTCGGGATAAGCAGCTTGCGTACGCAGGACTGTCGCCTCCAGCAGGTCTCGCCATGCTGGACCAGCGGCAAGTGCTGCAGCGCGGGCTGCCTTGAAGTGTCGGCTGGTGGCCGCGGCTGCTCCTTTATCGCGCGCAACGATAGCCCTGCCCAGCCGAGCGAACACCCGGGCCTGGTCCACAAGGTCCTGGACGTTTTCACCTACAAGCTCAGTGAGATCCGGGCTCTCCGACGGCCACTCGGCGATAAGCCCCTCCAGTCGTTTGGTCTGACGCTCATACGCCCCTACATCATCGACGGCGACAACGATCTGGTGGATCTTGGTGACCAGGAGACCAGTCCGCGCCCATGCAGAAGGCCGCGGCGGCTGCATGCGCGCGGCCTGGATTTGCAGGTTCCAGGCGCGTTCGTAGATCCGCATCGCGGCGTCGTAGTGGCCGACTACCCGGTAGACATTACCCTGGTCGACCAGATTCTGCACCAAGTTGCTTGGTGCCTTCAGCTGCCCGAACAATGCCTCGGCAAGCCGGTAGCAGCTAAGCGATCGCTCGTAATCCCCCTCATAGGTGAGCCATCTCCGGCCTGCCCGCTCGAAAAGGAGGCCCAGACCGAGGGCGAAACTAAAGCTGCCCTCCCGGGCTCCCCAACTCCCAATGGCCTCAGCCCTGGCGATCGGCTCAGGGATCCTGCCCATGCCAACAAGGGCCAGGCCCTGGTGCGCGTGGGCGATCCACGTCGCCCGGATGTCCCCCGCGGCTTCAAGAATCCCTCCGGCTTGCATGGCATGGCCGAGCGCCTGCTCGTATTCACCCGCTAGCGCTGCGAGAAATCCGTAACGGAGCTCCAGCGCGCCAAGTCCACGGGCTGCTCCCACTTCGCGAAACAGCCTCTCGGCCTCCGCATAATTGGATTGCGCGTCCGCCACACTGATGTTGTTGGATCCGGCGAATTCTGACGCCTCGACCGTCCAGGGCAGCTCACTTTCCGCGGCCCCCTCGCGCATGGCGTGGTTCCAGAGCAGAGGTGTGCTCAATGGTGCTGCACACCAGTCGCCTCGAGTCATGAGGCAGGTCGCCGAGCCGGCCAGGTCGCCGGAGTCACGATACCTCTGGTAAGCGTTCTCGAGCAGCTCGAGGGCTTGGTCACCCTCTCCACTTCGGCGACACAGATCTGCCGACGCGAGCATCATGTAGGCAAAGAGCTGAGGCTCGGCGTGCAGCGATTCCGCCTGACTCCAAAAGCTCCCCAATGCGGTGAGCGCGAACGCGAGGCGTGCCTGTCTCTCGGGTTCTGAGGAGGTCCCATAACTGCTAAGAGCGCGGCGAGCCTGGAGCACGTTGATAAGGAACTCGCTGACGAGTCCCACCTCGACCGCAACGGCCGGTTCGGTCACTTGCTGGACGAGGTGCCTGACCTGCTCGTGTTGAGGGCCCGCGGAATTCATGAGATCTGGTAAGCGAGCCTCCCACTCGGCGCCGTGGGCAGCACCTTCATCGGGGAAGAGATTGAGCTGGAGATTCGCGGCGTATCCGGAATAAGCGGCGGCTAGTACCTTCCGCTCAGCGTCCGAGGGTACGACCGTTCCGACCTCTTTCAAGGAGTCGACGGCTGCAGCAGGCTCGCATTGGAGAATGTGGACGACGCCTCGCTCCAGAAATGCGTCGGCAACATCGTCGCTTACGTTGCTGGCGCGAGCCTCCGCGAGTGCGGAGTCGGCAAGGAGGCGCGCTGCGGCGAAGTTGCCTTTGTGCTCCTCGTAAATGATGCTGTCTGCTAGCGCAGCTTGGAACCGATGCTGGAGTTGACGCATGTCCGATTCCTCAATTCATCAGTGCAGGTCCGGTTCGGCCGGACCGCAGCACCTCGTGCGCCACCGGCGCTACGTCGCCGGTTCCGAACAGCAAGTAGCGCACCAGCGACATCAGCCCGATCGAGTACGCCGCCAAAGAAGACCAGCACCGCGCGTCAGCAAACTGCGCCTGCTCATGCACCAGCTGCGCGGCTCTCGGGACACTTGCAGCCCAAACGCGTGCTGGACGATCGGAAGACGATCGCGGGTCAGTCGGCGCGGTGCGTCAGCTCCGGGCCAGCGTCGCAGCGGCGACGTCGAAGTCGCGCAGCTTGGTCATGGCGCCGGTGGCCGGGTCGACGGCGTACACGGCAAAGGGGCTCACGTAGCGCGGGGCACCCAATGCGTACAGTTGCGGCGGGCTGCCGCCGCCGCACATCAGGCTGGCCAGGCCGCTGTCCCAGGCCGCGCCGTTGCTGGTCAGCAACGCCGTGTCGACCGGCTTCTTCTGCGTCAGGTCCAGCTGCACCAGCACGGTGTCCCCCGCGTCGTCGACCGCGGTCGTGTACAGGCTGCCGTCGGGGCACAGGGTCAGCGTCCTGAAGCGCCGGTCCTGGGGCAGGTGGATCTTGTCGACGAGGCTCAGATTGCCGGTGGTGAGGTCGATGTCCATCAGCTGCGCGGGCGGCGTGCCGTTCTTTTTCATGACCAATCCGAGCAGCCGCCCGTCGCTGGTGCCTACCAGGTCGCCAAGCTGCTCGTCCTTTTTGAGCCCCGCCACGCTCAAGGCGACCGGCGGATTCCGCAGCAGCGTCACACGGGTCGGGGTCGTCTCGTTCGTGGCGCCAACAACCGGGCTGATGCTCACCACGACCGTGCCGTCCGCCAGGGTGGTCAGGCCGGTCAGCGCCTCATCCGACTGCAGGATCGGCTCGCCCGTGGGCATCGCCTGGGGCGTGGGCACGAGCTGGATCTGGCCGCTGCTCAGATCGAGGGAGTTCAGGATGATCGGCACGGGAAGGGCCGCGGTGGCCGGCGAGCCGGCGCTGTCCAGCTCCGTCGTTGGCACTTCCGGCGTGTCGCTCGTGGTGGGCACGGGCCCGGACGTAACGCCGAGCAGGCGGACGGTGGTGCTGGACTGCTGCGCCACGATCGAGGCGACCGACCCGCTCAGAGCGATCGCCGTGCTGGCGACCGCCACGCCGCCAGTGAGCGCCAGGCGGATCGCCCGCCGGCGGGTGATGGTGGAGGTCGTCATCGGTGTCATTCCCGTGTCGGTCATGCGAGCTGCACCCAGCTAGCCGTCGAGGGCGTGTTGGCGGTGTCCGTCAGGAAGAGCATGTAGTAGCCGGCGGGCGCGAGGTTGTGGTTGTTGGTCACCGACACGGTGATGGAGCTCGACGTCCGCGACTGGATTGGCAGGTCCACGAGCCGCTGCTCGGTGTCGAGGGAGTGAGTGTTGGCCGAGGGCCGAATGAAACTAGCCCACTTGATGCTGCCGGCTTGTGGCGTCTGAATAGTCAGCGTGCGGCCGTACTTCGCGGACGTCGGCGCGTTCTGGATGACCGGGCGCGGGCGCGTCATGTACGTCGGACTGTAGATCTCCAGACGGAGCTCGTTGCTCTGACGGGCCGGGTTGCCCCCGGCCGTGAGCACTCGGCCGTCGGGCAGGAGTAGCGCCACGGAGTGGTACACCCGCGGTACGGTCGGGGTCTCGACCGTGGTCCACGTATTCGCAACCGGGTCATAGATCTCGGCGGGCAACACCGAGGTGCTCACGTTCTCGCTCATCTGACTGCCGTTGCAGACGAACACGGTGCGGTCGGGCAGCAGGACGGCGCCCAGGTGCATGCGCGCGTACTGGAGCGACGGCGCCGTGCTATAGCTGGGACTCGCGGCGGTGAAGTCGGCGATGGCGACGCGGTTGACGGCCATGCCGCTACTGCCGCCGCCCAGCAGCATGACGCGCTGGCTCTGGGCGGGTGGAAGCAGCACGGTCGTCGCCTGGTCGCTGGCGTCCGCATTGGCTAGCCCGGGCACTGGCGTCTCGGTGATCGGGGTCGAGAACGACGAGGGCAGGGTGAGCGTCCGTGGCGACACCCCGTTATTGCCGCCCATGCAGCCGCCGCTGAAGAACAGGCGCCCGTTCGCGAGCAGCACCAGGTGCGAGTAATCTGGGAAGTCGCTGGTAGCTGGGAAGGCGTCCCAGCCGGTGCTGAAGCTGGGCGAGTAGATTTCCGGCTGCTGATTGTCGGCGCCGTTGGTGCCGTTGCCGCCAAGGGCGAAGATGCGCCCGCTGCCCAACGTGAGCAGGGTCGGGTACCAGCGACCATTGTGCATCGACGGCCTGAACGCCCATTGCTGGTTGGTCGGGTTGAAGTACAGCGCGGTTGACAGCCCGTAAAAGGGGTCGTACCGCAGGGTGCCCCCGGCAATCATGAGCTGGCCGTCGGGCCGGAAGGACTGGCCGACGCAGAACAGGTCCGGTGGGTGGCCCGAGGCGCTCGGTGGCACGGTCGGGCGCGAAAAGGTACCCGCCTTGGGATCCCACACCGCATCGCCCTGGCTCAGGGCCTGGTCGCTCGTGTTCGACGGGTCGTTGCCGGAGCCGGCGATGAACAGGACCTTGCCCGTATGCAAGAGGGCGGCGTGGACGGGCAGGATCGGCGCTTGCTCCACCCGGACTTGCCAACTACCCATCGCAAACTTCTCGAGCGAGTGACGCGTCGAGCACCACCTGCTCGCCTCCCTCCAATGCGGGTTGCATTCAGTCTATCGCCGCGGTCCAGGCGCGAGCCTCGTCGCTGGTTGAGACTTGGTTGCGATCGCTTGCTGTTGCTAGCTCACTCGAACAGCCGGCTGATCGAGGTCACCTGGCACCGATGGTTACCACCCCGCGGCGGGGCGCTCGACGGGTCAGTCGGGGCGTTGTACGGATCCGTCGACTCCTGTCGCGAAAGCAGGCACTTTCGCCCGCACCCAGTCCTCCACACTCGTTGGCGGCTGGCCCGTCAACTCCACGTATGCGTCGGTGACCAGATCGGCCCAGCCCATCCGCAGCGCGTGGAAGTGCACCATCACGGCAACATCGACGTTGTCCTCGGTGAAGCCAGCCTGCTCAATCATCACCTGGCGGAGTTCGGCCTCAGGCATATCGTGGTACCTCACTGGCTTGTCCAGAACCCGACTCTAGATCGCCGCCACCTCCGGCCAGCTGAGCGCCGCGGGTCCGGTGATCTCGTAGTTGGCCCCCACCTCATGTCGCTCGGCCAGCACCACCGCCCCGGCGCGGCCGACGTCGTCGGCTGCCACGAAGCCGGCGGCCACCGCGGCGTCGATCATCGCGCGCTCGCGGTCGGCCACACGCTCGTCCATAGGCGAGACCAGAAACACGCGCTCGATGCCCTGGAGCGCCGGGACCAGCGTGGCCGGCTGATCCAGGTCAGCTTGGACGATCCCGATCCCTGCGCTGGTGATGGCGCGCGCTCGCGCCGGGTCGCGGACCATCGCGCGCACAGGAGCGTGCCGCGCGGCCAACTCGCGCACGATCCGGCTGCCGAACATGCCGGTGGCTCCCGTGACGAGGATCATCGGGATGAGCTCGCTCCGCATCAGGCACTCCAGGTCGAGCGGAGTCTGGGATTCAGGTACTGACAGGGGCGGCACGCGCCAGACGATCTCGCCCGGAACGCGCAGTGTTTCGCGGCTCATAGCAAGTATGCGAACCGTGGGCACGCCTTAGCAGGGCCTCCGCCAGCGTGGCGCACGTGTCTATCACGTGCTCACAGTTGTCGAAAATCAGCAGCGCTTGCTGGCGGCGGATACTGGTGACGAGTGTCTGGAGAACGGGCCGCCCGGGTTGTTCTCGCACCCCGAGACCGGCTGCAACTGTATGCGCAAACCAGGGTGGCGTCGTTGATTGCGGCGAAATCGATGAAATGGACTCGAGCCGCCGGGCCATCGCTCATTTGCTGGGCCGCCTGTATTGCGAGCCGCGTCTTGCCGATGCCTCCGGAGCCACACAAACTCACCAGCCGAGCGGTGCTGAGCAGGCGTCGAACGTCTGCCAGTTCGCTGTTACGGCCGACGAACGGCGTCAGTTGCAGCGCTACACCGCCGACGACGGGCTCTGGAACATTCGGATCACCAGGAACAGTTCTCGTGCCTGACTCGGGTCGGGCTGCTCGAAGCATCTCCGCGCGGTCTACTTCCGGTCTGGGAGATGGTCTGGGATGATCTGGGAGATGCCTTTCGGCAGATGGCGCTAGCGTCTCCTCACCCTAATCTGGGCTGCGCTGCAGCCAGCAATTGCGTACGAGGAGACAGCAATGATCGACGCTACTGTAGACGATGAACTGACGACTGTAGAAGCAAACATCCGTGCAGTTCGCAGATTCTGGCAAGCTTTCAACGATCATAACCTCGACGTGTGGGATGAGGTCTGCTCCGAATCCTTCGTCAACCACGATCCAGGTCTGCCCACACCGGATGCCGACCTGCCAACCGTCAAGCACA
>JAFAPL010001042.1 GCA_019247135.1 Chloroflexota bacterium
CGCGAGGCGTACACGGCGGCGCACGTGACGATCGGCGTCGACGATCGCTCGCGGTACGAGATCGTGGGCGAGCTGCGCCGCCGCTGGCTCGCGTGGTTCCGCGCGCACCACCGCGCGCCCAGCGTGGCCCGATGACGGTTACCACGCGGACGTTGGTCCTCAACGGTCGGCGCGTGCCTCTTCTCGCGGGGCCGGATGCTCTCCAAGAGCTGCCGCGCGCGCTCGCCGAGGCGCAGTTCGAAGGCCGCTTGTGGCTGGTCGCTGACGAACGCGCAATGCAGCTTCACGGCACACGCTTGAGGCACGTCCTATCAGACGTGTCGCTGCTGTGCATCTCGGGCCAGGAAGCCGACAAGACACTCGAGCAAGTGAGTCGTGTCTGGGACTGGCTGGTTGAACAGGGCGCCCAACGCCGCGACGCGGTGATCGCCTTCGGCGGCGGAGTCGTGTGCGACCTGGTTGGCTTCGTCGCCGCTACGTACTTGCGCGGCGTCGCCCTCGTAAACGTGCCGACCACGCTCCTGGCGCAGGTGGACGCCTCCGTCGGCGGAAAGACGGGTGTGAACCATGCGCGTGGTAAGAACCTGATCGGCGCGTTCTATCAGCCGCTGTGCGTTGTGGCCGATACGCAGCTTCTCGCGACATTGCCCGCGCGCGAGTTCGCCGCGGGAATGGCTGAGGTGGCGAAGATGGCGATGATTCTGGATTCGGAGTTGTTCGAGCGGCTCGAAGAACTTGCGCCCACGCTCGAGGCAAGCCATGCCGACGACCTCGCACCGCTGGTGGCGCGCTCGATCGAGCTCAAGGCTGCCGTCGTGGAGCGAGATGAGCGCGAGTCGGGCGAGCGCATGCTTCTGAACTACGGGCACACTGTTGGGCACGCACTCGAGGCGGTATCGGGCTACGGCACGCTGCTGCACGGCGAGGCTGTCGCCATCGGCATGCGTGCCGCGGCGCAGATCGCATGTGACGTGGGCATTCTGAACCAGGCCGACGCGGCACGACAGGCAGCGCTGCTGCGCGACCTGCGATTGCCGCAAGCGGCACAGGCTGCACGCGAGCAAATCATCGACCGATTGGCCGTCGACAAAAAGCGCGCCGGCAGCCGCCAGCGGTGGATCCTGGCCGAGCGCGTGGGGGCCGCGACCATTCGAAACGACGTGCCGGCTGACGTCGTGCAGCGTGCAGTTCGCGCCATCACGAGTGCGTGACGGAATCTGCTTTCGGCGCAATCGACGCCTAGCACCTGCCTATAATCGGGTGCAAGCCCTACCGCTGGGCATGCTCCGTCTGCGATGAGTGATCCCGTCGGGTCATCAAGCCCGCCGTTGTTTGCGATTGGTGCCTTCTGGGCGTTCGTCCTTGGAGGTCTCGCATTTGGCGGCCTCTTCGTCGCCAACCTGCGAGCGTTGCCGCCTGACCGACCTGCGCAACCACAAACTCTGCAGGTGGGCGCGGGCCCCGTTCAGGTGAGCGTGCCCGTAAGCATCGGTGCGCCCCCAGTTACGGCGAGCGCCCCACCGCAGCCCAGGGCGGCCGACCTCACCACCGGCATCGTGAACGTCGTGAAGACCGTGCTACCTGATTGGCCGAGCAACGACCGCATCAATATTCTTCTGCTCGGCATCGACAAACGGGACGACGAGCCTGTCGAAGGAACCCGTTCGGACACCATGATGCTGGCGAGCATCGACCCGGCGACGAAGTCGGCGGCCCTGGTCTCGCTGCCGCGGGATATGTGGGTGACCATCGCCGGCTGCACGCCGCGCGACGGCTGTGTCGGTGGCCAGCAACGCATCAACGTCGCTCATGCCGTGGGCGGCCCGGAGCTGGCAGCACAGACGGTCACTGCTGATTTCGGTGTGCCGATCGACTACTACGCGCGCGTGGACTTCCACGGCTTCCAAGCGATGGTCGACCTGGTAGGTGGGGTCGTGATCGACGTCGACTGGCCCGTCAAAGACGACGAGTACCCGACCGACGATTATGGTTATCAGCGAATCTACTTCGGGCCCGGCCCACAACTGATGGATGGACGCACGGCGCTCGAATATGCCCGTTCGCGACACGGCATGAACGACTTCGCCCGCGCTGGTCGACAACAAAAGGTGATCCTTGCCGTGCGTAACCGGGTTTTGCAGCTCGGGATGCTGTCCAAGGCCCCAGAGATGGTCAACATCGCCCAGCAGTCGGTCACCACGAACCTGAGCCCGGTGCAGATGTTGGAGCTGGCCAAACTGATGTCAGGCATCGACCGCGGCAACATCGCGAACCTGGTGATCGACACGAACTATGTGTCGCCGTTTGTCGGAGCGGACGGTGCAGACCTGTTGCGGCCAGACGTCCCCGCGATCAAGCGCGCGATTGACTTGACGGAGCGCGAAGCGGCGCATCCTGAGCTTCGAGCGAAGGTCGAGGTGCTGAACGGAACTGGCACGGCGGGGCTGGGGCAACGAGCGGCCGACTATCTGACGGCGAAGGGATTCAACGTCGTACGTATCGCGGCGGCAGAGCGAACCGATTACCCGTCATCCTCGGTGGTAGTGCTGACCGACAACACGCGGGCGGCGCAGGCGGTCGCTTCCACCTTGAAGGTGCCTGATACGGCCATCAGTCAGGTACCCACACCGAACGCGGCCGCTGACATCCGTATTGTTATCGGCCAGGATTTTCGACTGCCTACCAGTTCGTAAGCGCCTGCACCATGGGGTGTCGCCGATTCAGACGCGCGAGTGTCACGGGCGTGCCGTCCGCACGCATGCGGTAGTCGACTAATACGACGGAGTCGTCGATCTCCGGCTGGAGGGAGCGACCGACGGCATGTTCGCAGTCCGACAGACTGAGATACCCATCAGCTCGGTCTTCGAGGTGATCCAGCGTACGGATGACATCCTGCGTCACTGCAACAGGCGAACGACGGCGACGACCAGCGCGGCCTGAAGCGCCACCGAGCCGACCCACAGCACACGCGCGAGCAGGCGATCCACTGGATGCCGCCACACGCCGAGGCCAACGTTCAGGCACAGCAACAGCAGACCGAGCAGCGGCAGGCGCAGCAGGTCTTGCTTTGGCCCGATCTGGCTGGGCTCGCCACTCGCATTGAAGTGCAACGGAATCAGGTCCCTCAGATTCGGCAAGCCGTACACCACGAGCGCGAGGACCACCAGAAGGAGGACCACCGAGGCCGCGACGCATGCGGGCAGCCACCGATCCACGAGAGCCGACCAGGGCGCCGTGTCCGCGGGCCGGCTGTAGACGTGATCGGGCCGAGGCGTCTCGGGTGACTGCTCGACGCGCTCGATCAGCGCGGCGCGGAAGTCCTGCGGGTTGCGCGCTGAGAGGACGAAGCCACCGTGCTCGACGCTGATGAGCGTAAGCGCGGAAGGATCGGGCGAGGTGGCAAAAAAGCGTAGACGGCCGGTCCCGCGCAGGCGGCCCGGGCCGACGTAGATGCCTGGCCAGTACGGCACCGACGGAGTCGCGTGGCCGACGAGGCGCTGGCCCGTGTAGATGCCCTCGATCGCCGAATAGGGCACGACAAGCGTCTCGCCCATCCATCGAACGTGCACGGCTGAATCGGTGAGCACGTACACGAGGCGGCGGTAGGCCAGGGCCCACGCGGCGAAAGCAGTGCCCGCAGCGATCAGGACAACAGCCGCGATCGTCAGCATGAGCAAGGTCTGGCCCACGTCACGCGTCGCGGCGGCAATCAGACACAGCAGCCCAAGCGCCAGAATCGCGCACGCGACCCATAGCGCCGCGTCGCCCACCCTCGAGCGGCGAGCGGGCCACACGTCAGTCATGTGGCTAGTTGGGCGAGCTGATGTGAGCGTTGCCAAGTTTCCGGCGCACAGGGTAACAAGCGCAAATGCGCCACATCGTCGCGTGGCGCTGCAATCGGATCACTGGCTCAGCACGCCTCGGCGGAGACAGGTAGACTCGGCTCGATTTGCGCATTGCGTTGAACGCCCAGTTGCTGTCCCGCGAGCAGACATTTCGGAGCGGCGGCATCAATCGCGTTATCTCGCACCTGCTGGCCGAGTTCTCGCGCGATCCGCGCGGAC
>JAFAPL010000182.1 GCA_019247135.1 Chloroflexota bacterium
GACGAGTGTGCGCGTGGCTGGCTGGCTGGCTGGCTGGCTGGCTAAGGGAGCGTCAAAGAACAAGTTCCCGGAGTAAGGTTAAGGTCGGGGCCGGAGTCCGCGGTCTGATTGTGTAATTCCACTGCGGGCAGATCGCGTGTGGCTCGACACGGAGAGCGGCGATCTCAGCATCGCTGACTTTCTGACCGGTGGGGTAGTCGGCATTCTGAAAGATGGCCTGTACCGTCAGGCCAGGAGCAGTCGTGGTGCCACGGATGAACGCCAGCAGGGTGTCCCAGGTTCGTAATGGCACCCCGGCCCAGTTGTTACTGATGTGGCTAAATAATCGCCGCTCAATCGGATTCCATTTTGAGCAGCCAGTCGGGTAGTGGCACACCGTCACTGTCAAGCCGAAGCGATCACAGACCTGCACCTGTAAGCGTTCTTTCCATGCCCGTGTTCGGCAGCTGTTGCTGCCACCAGCATCAGCCAGTAGCAACAAGTGGTCGCTCGTGGGCCAGGTGCGTTGCCCGTCCGTCTGCCACCAGGCGGCGATCGCATCCGCGGCGAACGCTGGCGTGTCGCCGGACGAGCCGAGGTAGATGAGCCCGCGATTGTTGATCAGGTCGTACACGCCATACGGCACTGCTCGCCCGAGCGCATCGCCAGGGAAGTCGTGCACGTTGACCGCGGTCGGCTCCAGCACCCAGGCCTGGCCAGCGTTCTTGAAGTCACCCACGAGCTCTTTCTTCTTGGCGTCGATGCTCAGGATCGGGCAGTATGCTTGGGTGAACGTGGCACGCTGGACAGCGATGTACTCGAACTGCTGGTCGCGGTCGGGGTGATGCGATGAGGCCTCGATCTTCTTCGCGTTGACGCGTAACGAGTAGCCCAGGCCCTTGAGCAAGCGGCCCATCGTCGGCGGACTCACCGGATGGCCGATCGCCGTCAGTCGGTGACACAGGTTGCGCAAGCTGCTGCGTATCCAGATCTGACCCGTCATCGGGTCGCCTGCGGTTTCGGGCTCGATCAACTTCTGGACGCTGGCGATCAGGTTCAGGTCTTTTTTTTCGTCGGTGGGCGGCCGCCACCCGGCAGGCGCACCCGATCAACCGGGCGGTCGACCAGAGAACCAGCCAACTCCACCCGGCCCCGACGAATGGTCTTTTCGTCGACGCCCGTGATCTCCATCAGCAGTCGATCGGCCCCCCAGCCCATCCGCTCGGACTCCACGGCCAGGTACCAGCGCCGCTGCTGCTCATCCAGCCGACTCAGCAACAGGTTCATCTGGCGGTGGTACTCGCGGCTCGGGTGAGCCTCACCCCGCCTGCATGGGCCGCACCCGCATTCGTGGACCGCCTCAGCCGCCCTGCCTGCCTTCACCGTGTGCATGATGCTTGCACTCTACGCTACCACCTTGCTTGACCGGAAGGGGTCCATCCCGGAACTTGTTTCGTTACAGCCCCTAAGAGTGTGACGGAGATGCGCGTTTTGGTGGATTTGGCGGTACTCATGCGGCAGGTCTGACGCCGAGATGGTCAAGGAGTGCATCCAGGGCATGATCAACTCCGGCGTAGAGTTGGTCGAGTTGTGCGCGTCGCTGGTCGGACAGGGCGGCGTCGTGCTGGACAGGTTCCAGGACGGCGGCTGCGAATGGCGCATAGACGCGGTGGGCGAGCTTCAGGAAGACCACGCAGATACGGAAGCCTGGCGCCGTAAGCCGGTAGGTCTGCGTCTTGGGCACTTTGACGACGAGACCTTTCGCGCGCAGTTTGGCCAAGTCGTAGCGCAGTTGTCCGAGACGATACGTGTCAGTGGTGAGTCCGAGCGTCTCGGCCGCTCGCTGGTGGAGGTCGCGGGTCCGAAACCGTCCCGCGCGCGCCACATGGATGAAGCACGTGAGCGCCTGCATGACGGCCAGCAGACGTGGATCATCGAGTTTCAAACCTGGCGTACGGCGTCCGCTTGCGCTGATGGTCGGTTGACGCAAGCGAGCCAGCTGACCGCGGTCGATATAGGTTTCCAGAACGTCCTGCTGGATGGCGAGGTAGCGATCATTGATGCCGTGCATCACTCGACGCAGCTGCGGCAGGTTGCTGATGGATTTGCCAATGCCGAGGTCCCACGTGTTGTAGCTGGTCGCCTCGGTGCGCAGCACGCGGTGGTCACGGACGTACTGCTTGATGGAGCTGTCCTTGTACTCGCTGCGGATGACTGGGTTGCCCAGGTGATGGTCGGCGATCTGGGTCTTGAGGCCGCCGCGATAGCGCTTGGTGATGCGGTAGCCGAAGACCGTGCTGAGCTTGTCAGGACGACCGATGTTGCGATTCAGGTCGAGCAAGCGCTCAGCGACCCGATCGAGTGCCGCCCGCTCCTTGAAGATCAAGTTGGTGCAGTATTCGACCTGACTACAGAACAGCCGATAGACGCAATCAACCATCCGGTTGGAATCAGTGCTGGCGTAAAACGGTACCAGCTCGCGCAGCCAGCCCTGGACGGGGACTTCCAGGTCAGACGGGGTCAAGCCGTCGGCCAGGTGCTGGAGGCGTTGCGGGTCAGCGCACTGCACGAAGGCGTTGGCCGCCTTACGGAAGAAGATGCCCTCGCGCTGGAGTTGGCGTGCCAACCACTCATGTTGGTTGACGCAGACCCGTGCGTTGAACGGGAAGTAGGTCGAGACACGCACGAACATGCGGCCCCAGTCGCGATCCCGCAGGTAGAAGTAGTACTGCCAGACGAAGCGCGTGAGGACCTCAATGCGATTGCCACCACGGGGTGTGGCATAGCTGACGGCGATGCGCGCGTTCTCGCGGCTCTTGAGGATAACGGCGATGCCGAAGCGTGAGCCCAGGCGTTGATAGAACGGCTCGACCCAGTCCTCCCGACGTACGCCTCTGGGGGGCTCGATAATCGGAACGCGTTGCTCGGCGGCAAGCCGACCAACGAAGCGGTGGTAGTCGTCCGAGACGTCGCGCAAGTAGGCCTTGGTAATCGAAGGTACCTGCCGACATTTGTCCAGGAAGCCGACGATCATCGCCGGCTGCTGCATGGGTTGAACGACGGCGTTGAGCAGCATACGATCGAAGCACGAGTACTGGAAGCGGATGCTCTGCTGGTGGTGCTCGACGAATGGATTCACGGCGGACCTCCTGAGGATGGGTCTCGGACAATTCCCATCGTAGGATGGCCCGCCGTTCCATCAGCTACTCGTACACGGGGATTTCAAGGGGCAGAGCCCCTTGCCTAGTACAGCTCTCTCCAGGTTCGCCCTGCTCAGGCGCGCCCCAGTGAGGTCTGCCTTAGTGAGGATCGCCCCAGTGAGGTCCGCCTCGCTGAGGTCCGCCCCGGTGAGGTCCGCCTCGCT
>JAFAPL010000469.1 GCA_019247135.1 Chloroflexota bacterium
GTTCGAGCCATGGCGGCCAGGGTGCCGCTGGAGCGACTGCTCGTCGAAACGGACTGTCCCTTCATGGCTCCCGTGCCGCACCGCGGTCGACGCAACGAGCCCGCATTTGTCCGCGACACGGCCCAGTGTCTGGCCGACATCCGCGGCATGTCTTTCGGCGCCATGGTCGAAGCACTCTGGCGCAACAGTGTGCGAGTCTTTCCCGTGCTCGCACACACACCGGTGGCCAGCTAGAGGCATGCCTACCGACGTTTCGCCCCATCCAGACGCGATCCGCGCCATCCGCGCGCTCGTTCAACCGGGTCTGATCCGCCTGGAGTCGTCGCTCAGCGCGATCGCCGCGACGGATGATCCCGTGCTCGGGCCGATGCTTGGAGCCGTCCTGCCGGGCACCGGCAAGCGGCTCCGTCCGGCGCTGTCGTTGCTCGTTGGGCGACTGGCTTCGACACCGATCGACGCTGACGCGCTGAATCACATGGCACTCGGCGTCGAGTTGCTCCACGCCGCCAGCCTCGTGCACGACGACATCGTGGACGAGTCGGACACTCGGCATGGTGGCGCGAGTCTGTATACGAGCGTCGGCAACGCGCTGGCGGTGCTGGTCGGCGACTACCTGTTTTCCCAGGCCGCCCAGGAGTGCGTCGCCACCGGCAACCTGCGCGTGGTGCGGCTGTTTGCCGAGACACTGGGCGCAATGGCCCGCGGCCAGATCGACGAGGCTCATAGCCAGCTGGGTGGTCGCCACGGCTGGCGGACTTTGAGTCGGGAGGCGTACTACCAGACCATCACTGGCAAGACGGCGTCGCTGTTCGTCCTGGCGTGTCAGGGCACCGCGATCCTGGCGAACCTGAGTGATTCCCAAGTCGAGGCCCTGCGCTCGTACGGCGAAAACATCGGCCTGGCTTTTCAGGTCGTCGACGATATCCTGGATTTCACGAGCTCCGAAGCCGAGCTGGGGAAGCCCGTCGGCAGCGACCTGCGCCAGGGCACGATCACCTTGCCCGTGATTCTGCTGCGGGAAGAGCAGTTGGCGGACGGCCGCTTTCGCGCGGCGTTCGAGTCGGAGGACGTCGACCAGCAGGTGCGACTTGTCCAGGAGAGCGGTGCGATCGCGGCGGCGTATTCGGAAGCCGAACGGCTCGTCGATGTGGCTCGGGCCGCGCTACGAGCGCTTCCCAGAGGTGTCGAACGCGACGCCCTGGATGCTCTCGCGGTGTACGTCACTCAGCGCGCGCACTAACGGCCGCGCAGAATCCTGCGGATTCGGCTGACCCATGTCTCGCCGTACGGGCTGCCGTACGCGATGCGCTCGCCCCGCCACATCTTGCTGCCGCCTGTCGACGAGCTCTGAGGGCCGCGTCCGCGCAACACCGAGGTGATCAGCGCCAGCGCCAGTAACAACGCCCCGATGGCGAGGCTCAACTGGCCGAGGCCGATCCCAAACACGACGGGCCCACCTCGCATGAGCACCGAAATGACCATGCTGAGGAACAGCAGCGCCAGTCCCCACCCGCCGAGCGCCTCGGGCGCCGGCAGCCGCAAGCTGAAGCCACCAACCGCGTTGCTCAGTCGACGCGTCGACTTGCGCATCCGGTAACTGAACGACTGGTGCTCCAGACGTCGTTCGGCGAGACGGATGATGTCGTCAATCTCGCGCTGAAAACGGTCCGGTGGCGGTGAAGACGGCATACAGGGGCTTCTGCCAGTTGGCGCGGCGGGAAGGACAATTATACGGGGTCACCCGCCTCACGGGGTCGATTGTAGAAGCTGCACGAAGTCCGCGAGCACCCAACCTTTGACATTGTGATCTTCGGTTTCGATCTCACGCCAGGGTCGTGCCGCGACCGTTTGATCGTTGCCCGTCAGTCGCACGCGCGTGCCTTCGCGGAGCGCGCCAGCACGTGGCGCTTGCGGACCGGGCTGCTGTCGCACGGTCGCACCCTGTCCACCGGTGTTGGCGATGACCGCGAGCTGCGGCTGGGGCGTGGGCGTCGGCACCGGGGTTGGTGGCTCCGCCGACGTCGCCAGGGCGACTGGCGCAGCCGTCGGCGGCTCGGTCGCGACCACAACTGGGGTCGCGGTCGGCGCGTTGGCGGCAGTGAACATTGGCGTAACGATGGGCGTGGGTACAACGGTCGCTGGCGCGGCGGTCGCGGTCGCGCCAACACGGGCTGGTGTCAGGCTGCGGCCCGCGTTCAGGAAGGCGAGCAGGGCCACCGATCCGATCAATCCCAGCAGCAGCAAACTGCTGAGTACCTGCCAGATGGTGAAGCGCAACCGTCCCGCGGTCGAGGTAAATGCTCGACCGCACCAGTCACACTCGGAGGAATCGGGGGGAATACGCCCACCGCAACCTGGACAGCGGGGAACGGATGGGTCGCTTGGGGGTGCCGAGACGATCACGCGCGAGAGCGTGTTTTGTACACCGTCAGGCCACCTCGGAGCCACGCGGCGGCTCCGTAGCCACGATGCAGTTCACGTATCGGCATGCCGAATCTTGCGGCGCGCGCACTCGGACGACGCTAATCTTGCGCTAGTATCGTCACACTCGCGACAATAACCCGCGGAGATAGGGCACTAATTCGAACCGCCGACTTTTCCCACTAGTCGCGCGTGTGTTAGGCTGCCGCTCGCGGAGAGTCCCTACAAGGCTACATGGCGACTGTCATCGCCGTTGCCAATCAGAAAGGCGGGGTAGGTAAGACTACCACCACCGCTAATCTTGGTGCGGCTCTCGCGCTTCGCGGTAGACGCGTCCTGCTGGTCGATCTTGACCCACAGGGTAATTTGACGAGCGCCTTCGGTCTCGAAAAGAACATCGATCAGACCGTTGCGGAAGCGTTGCTCGATCGACGCGTTCCGCTGCCCGTCGTCGGGGTTGCTAATGGCTCGGCCGCCCAGGTGCCAGATGGCGTCCACCACCTGTCGGTCGTGCCCGCGGCGGTCGGTCTGGCCAGCGCCGAAGCACAGCTGATGAATAAGCTCGGGCGCGAGCTGCGCCTGCGAGACCAGCTGCTATCGGTCGAGGACAGTTATGACTTCGTCATGATCGACACCCCGCCGTCACTCGGCGTGCTGACGATCAATGCCCTGGTCGCGGCCCACAAGGTCATCATTCCGACCGAAGCGCGTTTCTTTTCACTCCAGGGACTCCAGATGCTCGAGGAGAGCATCGAAGAGATCCAGTACGTGAATCCGCGGCTCGAAGTGCTTGGCATTTTGTTGAGCAAAATGGATCGACGCCTCAAGGAAGAGCGCCAGGTGGCACAATTCCTCCGGGAGCGCTGGGGCATACGCGTGTTCATCACAGAGATCGGGACCAATAGCAAGATCCTCGAGGCTGGCTCGGCTGGCACGTCGGTCTTTCATTACCTGGGCGCAGAACGCGCCGCCGATGCATACCTGGCGCTCGCCGACGAGGTGCTTTTGCGTGGCTAACGACCGTCAACGTGGCGGGTTTCTCATCCGCACCGCCTGGGGCATGCGACGTGGCTAACGGACGTCAACGTGGAGGCTTTCAGCCCGATCGATTGAGCGATCTCACCGCGCGGTCCGTGCCCGTCGTGCCGCAAATCGTCGACGCCCCACAAGAGTCACAGGCACGCGGCTTTACCGAAGTCAAGATCGTCGGCGTCGGCGGCGGCGGCAGCAACGCCGTCAACCGCATGGTCGAGTCCGGCGTCACGGGCGTCGAGTTCGTC
This sequence comes from Chloroflexota bacterium, assembly GCA_019247135.1. Next base: position 3,702 of record JAFAPL010000469.1, read on the forward strand.
GCGGTCAACACCGACGCGCAAGCGCTGCAGACGTCCATCGCGATGAAGAAGGTCGCCAT
>JAFAPL010000603.1 GCA_019247135.1 Chloroflexota bacterium
TCTTGCAAGCGTGCATTGATGCGGATGATCTCGCGCGCCTGGACCTCGATGTCCGCGGCGGTGCCTTGAAAACCAGCCGAAGCCTGGTGAATCAAGATGCGCGAATTGGGCAGCGCCGAGCGCTTGCCTTTCGCTCCACCACCCAGCAACACCGCACCCATGCTGGCAGCCATACCGATGCACGTGGTGGCGACCTGCGGCTGGATCAAGTGCATCGTGTCGTAGATTGCCAGGCCCGCGTCAATGTGGCCACCTGGACTGTTGATGTACATCTGGATCTCGCGGTCGGGATCCTCCTGGGCCAGGTAGAGCAGTTGAGCCACGATCAGGTTCGCGACGACATCATCGATCGGCGTGCCGAGGAACACGATGCGGTTCTTCAGCAGCAGCGAAAAGATATCGTAGCCGCGTTCGCCACGGCTGGTCTGTTCGACGACCATCGGCACCGAATAAGACACCGGGCTGGGTGGTCGAAGACCGGACATCGATACGTCAGGCATGTCTACGGTTCTCCTGTCTGATGGTGCATGTCACGTGTCAACCCTCCAGGCGTCGCCGCTGGAAACAGCTAGAGCAGTACACGCTCCGACCGGCTCGCGGCGCAAATGGGACCACCGTTGACTCGCCGCATGAGCTGCAGACGACGGTCGTCCGCGTTTGTTTGAGTTCGCGGAAGCCAGGAGCGACAAGGCGGCTACCGCTGTCGACCTGGCGCTGCTTGCGTGCTGCGCGGCAGGTTGAGCAGCGGCTGGGTGGGTGAAGGTGTCCCAGATCAGCGAAGGACCGGCGCTCGTCGTCGGAAAAGGTGAAGGAGCGGCCGCAATCACGACACACCAGAGCGGCGTCAGATGGCGACATGGTCGGCGGCGCTGTCCTTGGCGTAGTAGCGGCGCAGGGTCCCGTAGCTGGCCCGACTCGGCTGCTCCGAGGTCGTCACCCCAGGTGGGACGCCTTGTCCGAGAGCTTCATCACGCGGACGCAACCGACGCGGAAGGCCCGTGGCGCACGTGTAGCACAGTCCCGGCCACACGATGGGCTTGCCGCATTGGCGGCAACGCGTACCCGAGCCAGTCGACGCGCGCTCAGTCACAGCGCAGCGTGGTGAAAGCAAATGGCTTGCCGCAACGGGTGCGGCACGGAAGGATGGAATGAGCCGACATGCGCGACGGTACCTCCAGGTGAACGGATCGCCGCTGGCCAGCGCGATCGTCGGGGTCAGGTTCCGTCGCAATCAGCGGAACAGGCAAAGCTGAGTGGGCCAGGTCGACTGTATTGTGCCACAGCGCACTTGCCCACCCATGTTCAGATGGCACGTAGCCTGCCCCAGGCGGCGGACCATGTTCTTTGCCCCCTTTCCGATCCTCTTCACGTGGTTGGTGGGCCTGCTATCGCTCGTCGTCCTTGGCGGCGGCGTGTACCTGCTGTGGGCGTGGTACGTCGGATGGCTCGTCGGCACGACGTACCTTGTGGCCGGCCTTGCCCTGACGTGCTGGAGCCTTCTCGGCCGTTGGATCGTCCTGCTGTTCCACCCTGCCGGCCCGGATGAGCCGCATTCGCTCAAAGCCAGCTCCGAGGTCCGACTGTCCCGGCCGGATGGGACGAGCCTGTATGTCGAGCGGTACGGCTCGACGCAAGCGCCGACGGTCGTGCTTACGCACGGGGCCGGCGCCAATCGAAGCTCGTGGTACTACGTGATCCGCGCCCTGAGCGAGCGCTTTCAGGTGCTCGTCTGGGATATGCCTGGGCTCGGACACTCAGGCAAGCCGCGGAACGGCGATTACAGCCTGGAGCGGCACGCGGGCGATCTGGAGGCTGTCCTTGGCCTGGCGGGCGACGGACCCACAATGCTGGTCGGGCACAGCATGGGAGGGATGGTTGTGCTGACCTTCTGCCGGTTGTTCCCACACTACCTCGGCCGGCAGATACGTGGACTGGCACTGGTCGACACGAGTCACACGAACCCCGCTCGGACGACGACGGCCAGTGGGTTCATCCACTCGATTCAGAAACCCGTGCTCGAACCATTGCTCCACGTAACGAAGTGGTTGGCGCCGCTGGTGTGGATCATGAGCTGGCTCGGGTACCTGAACGGCTCGTCCCACGTGCTGGGTATGTTCTTCGGGTTCGCTGGTAGCCAGACACGCGGCCAGCTTGACCTCGCCGCGCGATACAACCCGCTGGCCTGGCCCGGCGTGCAGGCCAGCGAGACACTGGCGATGTTCCGCTATGACGCGACGAGCAATCTGGGATCAATGTCCGTGCCGACCCTGGTGTGCACGGGTCACCTGGATCGGCTCATCGTGCCCGAGACGGCCACGTTCATGGTCGAGCACATGCCTCGCGCCCGACGTGTGCGCCTGCAACCAGGCGGGCACATGAGTGTCTTCGAGCGTCACGATCAGCTCGTATCCGAGCTCGGCGCCTTCGCCGATGAGATTCTCGATGACCGAGCGCTGGCGCAAACCAGCACTGGCGCGTCTATCGTCGAGGATCGTCCGACCAGGTAGTCGTATCGGTTGCGCTCGACCCGGACCGCTCGCTGGTCCAGCAGGGCTATGTCGCGGACCTGGGGCAACCAGCTGGATCGCGGGTCCGCAAGTCATCCGTCAGCCGAGGCCGTGGTGAGTGGCTCGGCCGACGCTCGGAGCGCCTTCTTATCGAATTTGCCAACGGAGGTTTTTGGAATCTCCGCGACGAAGCGGACTTCGTCCGGCAGCCACCACTTCGCCACGCGCGTGCTTAGAAATTCACTCAAGGCCTCCGCGGTCAGATCACGCTCCGACCCGCTCCGCCGCACCACGTACGCCACCGGCCGCTCCTGCCATCTCGGATGCGCCAGACCGATGACCGCCGCTTCGGCCACGCCGGGATGGCCCATGATCGCGTTCTCCAGGTCCACGGATGAGACCCACTCTCCGCCCGACTTGATGACGTCCTTCACTCGATCCACGAGCGTGAGATATCCGTCGGGCGAGAGGTAGCCCACATCTCCGGTGCGGAGCCAACCGTCAGGTGTAAGTTTTTCAGGATCCGCATTGTGGTGGTAGCCACTCGCGATCCACGGCCCACGCACCTGGACTTCGCCGAACGAATGTCCGTCCCACGGCAGCTCCTGCTCAGTTGCCATGTCGATGATGCGCAGCTCAACCGCCGGTTGAATGATGCCCTGCGACAGCCGAATCTGAAAGCGGTCCTGCTCGGTCCGGTGCTGACTGTTCGGTCTGGCGATGGTGGCCACCGGAGACGTCTCGGTCATGCCCCAGGCGTGCAGGATCGGGATCCCCAACTCGTCGAGTCCGCGCATCAACGCCTCTGGCACCGCCGATCCGCCCATAGCCATGACGCGAACAGTTGGCAGGCGCCGACCCGTCTCTCGCAACGCGGAGAGGAGGCTCATGCCGATCGTTGGAACACCCCCGAGGACAGTCGCATGCTCGGCTTCGGCGAGGTCGATCAGTTTGTGGGCGTCACCCATCCAACGGTCCATCATGATCAGTCCTGCGCCCGCGAGACCAGTCGAATATGGCAATCCCCAGCAGTTCGCATGGAACATCGGCACCGCGGCCAGAACGACGTCTGACTCTCCAATACCCATGTTGTTGACCTGGAGCACGCCCATTGCATGCAGCAACTGCGACCGGTGGGTGTACACCACACCTTTGGGATTGCCCGTTGTGCCGCTGGTGTAGCACATGGCCGCGGCAGCACGCTCGTCCACCTCCGGCCAGTCGAAACGTTCTGGCTGGCCAACCAGGAGCTGCTCGTAATCGAGCAACGATCCGAGGTGATGTCCAGGTACTTCCTCCGCTTCGTCGCGCATCACGACGATATTTCGAACCCGATCCAGCTTTCCGGCCAACTTGTCCAGCACCGGTATCAGGCTCGCGTCGACGAAGATGAATCGGTCGTCAGCATCGTGAATGATGTACTCGAGCTGATCCGAGAACAGACGCATGTTCAGCGTGTGCAGCACCGCCCCCATGAGCGGCACCGCGTAATACAACTCGAGGTGACGGTAGTTGTTCCAGGCCAGGGTGGCTACTCGGTCGCCGCGCTTGACGCCCAGTTGCCGCAGCGCACCCGCCAGGCGGTACGCGCGCCGGACCAGGTCGGCGTAGGTGTAGCGGTGAACTCCGCTCGCGCGCCTGGTGACGACGTCCTTGCGACCGAACAGGCGCTCCAGGCGCCAGAAAATGTGGTGCAGTGTGAGCGGATAATCCTGCATGAGACCCACGAGGGGCTCGCCAGGGTCGGTCTGCTGAATGTCGGTAGGTGCGACACTCGTGGTCATCGTATCTATCCCCTCTCTACGAGCGCCTCCCCGCTCGACAGTACCTCAATACTACAGTGAAGCCGGGTGACGTTTCAGCGCGGGGCCATACGAATTGCTCCGTCCAGGCGGATGGTTTCACCATTGAGCATTTCGTTCTCGACGATATGCAGCGCCAGCGCGGCGTACTC
>JAFAPL010001000.1 GCA_019247135.1 Chloroflexota bacterium
GGTCGGCATGGTCGGGCCCGTGACCAACTCATCTGGCAACGAGAGCAGGATCCAGGTTGACTATTCGAGCATCGACCAGATGCAGGCGTTCGGTGATCGCTACGCTCGAGCGCACGCTGGTCAAACATTCGATATCCGGATGCTCGCGCTGTTCTGCGTCGCCATGCGGCGCTCAACCGTCGACCGCATCGGCCCTCTTGACGAACGCTTCGGGATTGGAATGTTCGAGGACGACGATTATGCCCTGCGGACGAGGCAACTCGGGTTGCGCATCGTGTGCGCTGAGGACGTGTTCGTCCACCACTGGGGTGGCGCAAGTTTCAATCGTCTGAATCGCGAACGTTACGAGCGTTTGTTCGCGGAGAACAAGCGGAAGTTCGAGAGCAAGTGGGGCACGACATGGGAGCCGCATCGTTACCGCGAGACCTATTCACTGGCGCTTCCTGGCGCTCAGAGGTAAAGACCAGGCGTCGCGCCACAGGATCCCATAGCGTGGCTCGGGCAAAGCGTGGATCTTCACGTCCACAAACCCACTGCGCTCGAGATGGCGCAACAGATCGGTGCGTGTGAAAACGCGCATTTCGAGCGTCATGCCGTCGCCGCCGTGGAACACCAGGTCCTCGAACTCCTGACGGCGCCCGTCGGCGGTTGTATTGACCAGCACGCGCTGTCCATCCTCGCGCGCGACGAGTTGGAATTCGTGCAGCTCCGGGAAGTGCTCGCGGGTGTCATCGCGATCGATCACGTATGGGACAGTGAAGACGAGCAGACCACCTGGCTTGAGCAGGCGTGCAGCCCCGTCGAAAGCGCTGGCGACGGGCGGCGCGACGTGCTCGAAGACGTCGCTTCCGATGAGAAAGTCGGCAGATGACGCGCGGGCTGGGTCGACCCGAGTGACGTCCAGCCGCGGTTCCGCGTCGAAAAACGTGTTCGTGTAATCGAACCTGGCGGCTAGCTCCTTCGCATACACATCCCAGTCGCTCAGACCGATGCCGACAAGGTCTTTGCGACAGGGGAAGGCGGCCAGGGTGAGGCTGGAGCCAAAAAGCTCCTGCGACAGCACGTGGACGACGGCACGCATTCGAACGGTCGAACAGCACGTGCGGCAGGACTGGTCTTCGCGCCCAAGGCCCTCGGCTGGAAAAGCATTGCGCGTCCCGCAGATGTTGCACTGGAACGTCCGCACGAAGCTGAGGCGCACGATCTCGACGAGCTCGCGGGCGTGCTCGCGCAGCATCAGATGGATGGCTCCTCGCCAAGGCGGCCTGCGACGCCGTGAAACACGCCGAGCACGAGTGCGCGAACGTGGGCCAGGGTCCACTGCTCACGGTTCGCCAGGATGTACGCAGCGTGGTAGGCCACGATCAGTGGCCAGGTTAGCTGGCCCCTGCGCCAACCTGTTGCGCGGACCGCCAGAGCAAGGTGGTTCCTGACCGAGTACAGCGTCGTTCGAGGACTCGACCGCCCGATGCTGGCCCCGCCGCGGTGCCAAACGCGCGCCGCCGGTATGCACATAACGCCGAACCCGGATCGGCGGGCGCGGAGACACCAGTCCAGGTCTTCGAAATACAGGAAGAACTGCTCATCCAGGGGACCGACGCTGTCAGCGAGTTCACGGCGAACCATCAACGCGCAGCCGCTGACCGCGTCCACGATGTGCGGGGCGGTGTCGATCGAGGTCGCGAGACCGCCGCGGTCGATCTCGGTGTGGCGCGCGGTCCAGCGACCGAATCGCTGACCGTTGGATTGGATGCGGTCGGGCTGACTCTCGCGAAGGACCAGCGGTCCAACGATTCCAATTCGATGGTCAACGCTCGCGACGCGCAGCAGCTCAACGAGGCAGTCCGGAGCCAGGACCACGTCACTGTTCAGAAGAAGCGCCCACGTCGCTCCGGCGTCCCAGGCGTGACGCAGACCGACATTGTTTCCGCCCGCATATCCCAGGTTGCGCGTGAGCGAAATCGTCTCGACGCTGAGGCCCGAACACGCTGAGAAGTCGGGAACATCACCAGAGCCGTTGTCGACGACCAGAACGCGCAGACGAAAAAGCGTGTCGCAACGGTCCAGCGCGGCGAGACTCTCCACACATCGCGTGGTGAGGCCTGGCGTGCGCCAGTGCAGCACGATGGCATAGATCAGCGCAGGCGAGCTCACGCGCCCAACGCACGGGCATAGACCGCGTGCGTGGCCTCGGCCGTGGCACGCCAGCTGAACTGCTGCACGCGCTTCAGCCCGCGGGCTCGCCGCTGGTCCGCAAGCTCGGGACTGGTGAGCATTCGGTGCATCGCGGCGGTCATGGCCTGGCAATCAGTCGGGGAAACGTAGTCCACGGCATCACCGGCGACTTCGCGCAAGGCCGGAATATCCGATGCGAGCACGGGCGTGCCGCTGGCGAGCGCTTCGAGCACCGGCAGGCCGTAGGCCTCGTGAAGAGACGGGAAGACGAAGAGGCTCGCCTTGCGATACCACTCAGGCAAGGACTCATCAGGTACCCGGCCAGCGAATCGAACGTGTCCGACAGCCTCGAGTCCGAGCTCGCGAACGCGCCTGCGAAGACGCGCATCGTCCCAGCCTTCGACCCCAACAAGCACGAGTGGATGCGAGGATCTGAGATCGGGCGAAAGCGCCGAATACGCTTCGACGAGCCGCACGAGGTTCTTACGCGGGTAGGACCGCCCCACCCAGAGAAGGTAACCGTCTCGCGGAGCGTCGGCCGGAGCCGGGAAGCGCGTGTCATCGACGCCAAGATGGATCACCGTGAGCTTCCGAGCAGGCAGATGCATGTAGCGCATGAGCTCCAGGGCGGCCGCTTCACTGATCGCGACCACCGTTCGGGCCCGTCGCGCAGACCAGGCGCGGGCCAGGCGCCAGTACGCCAGCAAGGGCACGGGAATTCTGCTGTCTGGCATGAATGGCTCGGCCTCGAGCAGAGTCAAAACAAACGGCGTGCGCAGGTACGCGGGAGCGACGTTCACGGGCGCATGAAACAGGTCCAACCTGGCCGCCTCGACCAGCCGTGGAAGCAACGTGTGCTCCCACACAACTCGTGCCGCAAAGGACCCGCCTGGCGCACGACAGACAATGTGTTGCAAACGGCCCGACGGCGGTGGGAACAGGTGCTGGTTCCACGGCGCGACGAACAGCACGTACTCGCTTTGCGGGTCGACTGCTTCAAGGTGGCGAACGAGCTCGCGGACGTACGTGGCGTCCCCGCCGGAACGCCCGGGCATGCACGCGAGGGTATTGAGGCCGACTCGCATCGAGTGCGGCCCAGCATACCCGGACGGACCAGTCGGCCTGGATGAGCTAGGATCGGCGTCGGTGCAACCGGCTCTCGCAGGCGTCAATGTCGCAGGATATCTGCGCAGTCGAACGGGCGTCGGCACGGTGTCACGACGCTACGTGCGTGCCTTGCGCGCGCTCGGAGCACCTGTCGCGCTGAAGGATTTATCAGAGCTGAATCCGGTTGGAGTCGAACTGTCCGAGGCGCGATTCGATGCTGAACACCCACATCCAGTCAACCTGATCTGCGTCAACGCCGTGGAACACCCGGCCTTCGCGTGGTACGTCGGAGAGCCGTTTCTTCGAGACAAATACAACATCGGTGTGTGGTTCTGGGAGCTGCCTGCATTCCCAAGCGAGTGGTGCGACCGATTCGTCCACTACGACGAGCTGTGGGCGCCGACGGCATTCATCGCCAACACGCTCGCGCCCATCTCGCCCGTGCCCGTCGTGCGGATACCTGTGGTGCTTACTCCCGATACCACACAATCACCTGGAGCACGCGATCGAGGTCGGCAACGATTGGGCGCGAAAGCCGACGAATATGTGTATCTCTTCGTCTTCGACTTCATGAGCTACATGGAGCGGAAAAACCCCATCGGCTTGATCGACGCGTTCCGTGCCGCATTTGCGCCAGATGTGCATGCGCGGCTCGTCATCAAGTGCGTCAATGGGGACTTCAACCCGCGCGGACTAGCCCTTTTGCGCGAGCGCGCGTCCGGCTATCCGATCGACGTGATCGACGGTTACCGGCCAGCCCAGGAGATGGACGATCTTGTGGCTGCCTGCGACGCATTTGTCTCACTCCACCGATCGGAAGGGCTCGGATTGACGATGGCCGAGGCCATGGCAGCCGGCAAGCCGGTCGCCGCAACGGGATGGTCGGGCAACACGGAGTTCATGAATGTTGCAAACAGCTTCCCGATTCGCTACCAACTGGTGGAGCTGGAGCAAGCCATAGGTCCGTATCAGGCAGGCAGCGTGTGGGCTGAGCCGTCTGTGGAACATGCCGCGGAAATGCTCA
>JAFAPL010000628.1 GCA_019247135.1 Chloroflexota bacterium
GCCGAACGCGTCGTGACGCAACGCGGCTGGCGGACGCTGCTCGCGACCGACCTGGTGGGCGAGATCCCAGCGGTGCTGGGCCCGCTCGCGAGCACGCAGTGAATGGCTCAGGCTCGCCGCAGTAGCTAGAGGGCGGTGATGACGTCGACTTTCCAGTCGCCGTTATCTTCGTCTTCGCGACCGCTCGCGTCATAGGGGCGCAAGCCGAAGTTCACCTGGCCCTGCTGTAACGGCGGCTGCGTCGGCCAGCCATCCGTCTGCGCCTCCAGCATGACGGCCTGTGTGCTGCGGTCGACCCGTGTGACCTGAATGCCGTGGCCGGCGTGGTCACGTAGCCAGCTTGCGGCTCCAGCAGCGTCCATCACCTGGCCACCTTCGGACGTCGAAAGCGACACGTGGTCCAGCAAAAGGGATTCGATGCCGGACAAGTTAGCGCTGTCGAGAGAGCGCTGGAGCTGCTGTTGCACCTGGCTGACTTCTTCGTCGGTGACATCGCGGTTCGCGGCGGTTGGCGATTGAAGCGCGACCGCAACTCTCGAAGCGACGGGACTCGCGGAGGTTAGCGCGGCGGCTGTTCTGACGGGTGTGGGGATGGGGGTGCGACTGCTGCGGGTGAGCGTGGCCGCGGCGCCAGGCACGGGCGTCGGGTCGGCCGCGAGCAAGGCCGAACACCCGCTACACACAATGGCGCAGCCGACAAGAGCCAGCGCGGCGCGGATCCCGAGCACCTCCCGAGTGTAGCGATTGCGGGAACGCTGTTTCGCGTAACGCGACTGCGGCGAGACGCCGCGGGCGCGCCCGATTCAGTTAGCGCAAGTAGTCACGAAGTTTCTTCGACCGGCTTGGGTGGCGCAGCTTGCGCAGGGCTTTCGCCTCTATCTGACGGATCCGCTCGCGGGTGACGCCGAACTCACGGCCGACCTCTTCCAGCGTGCGCTGACGCCCGTCGTCCAGACCGAACCGCAACGCGATGATGCGACTCTCGCGCTGCGACAGCGAGCCAAGCACGTTGTGCACCGTGTCTCGCAACAGCGCCTGTGAAGCCTCCTCGATCGGCGACACCGCTTCGGCATCTTCGATCAAATCGCCGAGTTGCCCGTCCTGGTCATCCCCAATGGGGGCGGCCAATGACACGGGGTGCCGCGCGGCGCGGCGCGCCTGCATCACCCGCTGCGCAGCCCTTTCAAGCTCGTCTCGCATCGGCGACTGCAACCGCCACACCTCGAACAGCGAGCCCGTCTTCAAGATCTCGCGTCGACGCATGATGGGGTCCTCATGCAACGAGCCGGCCCCAATGGCCAGCTCCGCTTCGAACCATTCGGTGACCAGCCCCATTGCCAGCGCGATCTCCGCCGCCGACGGCTCCCGCCCGAGCTCCTGGATCAGGTCGCGTGAGACGTTGGCGAGCCGATTGATAACTTCGGTCATGTGGACCGGCACACGGATGGTGCGAGCCTGATCGGCTACCGCGCGCCCGACTGCCTGGCGAATCCACCACGTTGCATATGTGCTGAACTTGAACCCACGCCGATGGTCGAATTTCTCGACTGCCCGCATCAGGCCAAGGTTGCCTTCCTGGATCAGGTCGAGCAGAGCCAGGCCGCGGCCGAGGTACTTCTTCGCCACGCTCACGACCAGGCGCAGGTTGGACTCAATGAGGCGTCGCTCAGCGCGCTCGCCGCGCGCATGCATGTCATCGAAGAAGTCGGCCAGCTCCTCTTCGCACCGCGCGGCGATCAGCTTTTGCCACAGGCAAGTGGGCGACGGCACATCGGTCGGGGTCTCACCCTGGAGCAAAGTCAGCACGGGAGGCGGAAATAGACGAGTGTCGATCGAAAACCGGACGATGTACGCCTGCGCGGCGCTGGCGTCCAGCGCGACGCGACTGCCCAGAGCGCTCCCGAGCTCCAGATCGGGTACGTAGTCGAGGCGCTGGCGAACCGCGGACGACTGCAGCAGCGAGCTGATATCGTCCATCTTCTCCAACTCACCCAGGACCTGGACGAGCGGTCGACGCTCGTAGAACCGCTCGTACAGTCGAACCGCCATGGCCGTGCCGCTGGGCTGGGCGCCTTCCGCCCCGGCAAGCTCTGCCCGAATCTCGTCGAGGCAGATCATCTCTTCCATTCGACACGCGAGCATGCGCTCGTCGGCGGCTGTCAGCAGATTGACTTCGTGAATCTCGCGGAGGTACGTGCGCAGCGGGTCATCGCCGCTATCGTCTTCGTCCGGTAGAGGTTCGGGAAGAACAATATTTGGAGCCAGACCGAGCGCGTCTTCCTCGAACAGAACCGGTGCGACCGGATCCCCGGCCTCCGTGGTCAGATGCATTGACTTCTCCCTGGGTCGTCAATGGAGCCACCCGCCATGTCAGGCCGGTGATATGGACGAGATTGAAAGCTAAGCACCGCGTGCGGCCAGCGGGATGAAGCGCAACGAGTTGGCGGCAAGTGGACTTGCGGCGACATTCGCATCATTGCGACAGGCTCACAGCCGTAGCCGTTGGCCGGGCAGATTGTAACCAGAGAACGGCCGAGAGACAACGTGATGGGTATGTAACGACCGATTCAAGGGAACCCAACCGTTGGCGAATGAGGCTGTACTGCCCCGCATTGCGGGCCGGCGCCGGGTACGCTGAACCCAAATGTCGGCGCCTCGCCAGGCATTCGCCGAGCGCCGCTTCGCGCATGCGTGGAGGCCGTCGCGTTTCGATCGCACGCGCATCGCGCGCCTGCGCGAACTCCTGGCCTCACGACCGACTGGACCCGTGCTGGACGTGGGCTGCTACGACGGACAATTCGTCGCGTGCGTTCTGGAGCGACGCGCGGCCGAGGTCGTCGTCGGCATCGACCTCGCGCTATCGGCGCTACGAGCCGCCACGGTACGCGGTATCGACACCGTGAGAGCACAGGTGGAAGCGCCGCTCCCGTTCGAGGACGCTTCGTTTGCCACGCTCCTCGCGGGCGAAGTGATCGAGCACGTGTTCGATACCCAGGCCGTCATGGACGAGTTTGCACGCGTGCTGCGGCCCGGCGGGTGGCTGGTTCTGACGACGCCAAATCTCGTGGCGCTCAGCGGGCGTGCGCAGCTCCTGGTCGGTCGCTCGCCGCACAACATCGAATTCGACGCCGGGCCCGAAACCTCGGGCCACATCCGCTACTTCACGTTCGACACGCTGGAGCTCCTCGAACGACGTGCAGGTCTGGTCCCGAGAGGTCGCTGGACGAACGTGGCGCACTTCTCTATCTTCGGGTCGAGCGAGCTCGTTGGCAGGTTGCGACCGGGCCTCGGTCACACGCTGATCAGCATCGCCGAGAAGTCGGCGTGAAGCATGCGGATCGCTCTTGCGCACAGTCACGCGAATACATTCGGGGGCGGCGAGCGAGCGGTCCTCGAACTCGCGCGGGGTTTGTCCGAGCGCGGGTACGACGTCCGGCTGCTGCTGGGTGGGTTTCACCCGAACCGGACGTATCCCGAGCTCGAGACGCTGCGGGTCAAGCGCATTGGACGGTTGCGTTGGCCGCTCCTGCGGATTCACGACGACGCCATCGTCACGAACACGTTCGGGGCAAACCTGCTGAGCCTGCGCAACGGAGCCCGTGTCGTGTACTGGGCGCACACGACACGCAGCGTTTTCCTGCGCTCACCGTCTCGCCGCCTCGACCTTCGCGTCCGCCGCGCGCTCGATTGGTTTGCCGTCCGTCGTGCCGCCAGACTGGTCGCTAACAGCCGCTTTACCGCCGGGCGACTGCGCAGTCTGTACGGACGCGACGCCGACGCCGTCGTCTATCCCGGCGTCGACCTCGATCTGTTCCGGCCGGGCGAGTCCGCCGCGACAGCCTACGCGATCACTGTCGGCCGCCTCGCGCCCGAAAAAGGACTCGACCGCCTGGTCGAGCTGTGGCGTGAGCTGCCCGACATTCCGCTCCACGTGGTTGGAGATGGTCGCCCCGAGCTCGTCCACGAGCTGCGGCGTATGGCGCCAGCGACTGTTGTGTTTCGGGGCAGCATGGGCGCAGCGGATCTCGCGCGCGCCTATCGCGAGGCCAGCGTGGCCGTGTTTGCGCCCTACGGTGAGGAGTTCGGGATTGCTCCAGTCGAGGCGATGGCGTCGGGCGTCCCGGTCGTCGCGTGGCGCGACGGCGGTATCCAGGAAACGATCCTCGACAGCGAAACGGGTTACCTGGTCAACGACGCCGTCACACTGCGCCAGCGGGTGCGGCTGCTGCTGCATGACCCACGTCGGCGTGCTCAATTCGGGTTGGCCGCGCGACGCCGCGCCGAGCAGTTCAGCTGGGCCAGCACCGTTACGCAGATGGAGACTGTCTTGCGTGGCCTGCAGCTTCGAGCGTCCGAAGCGTAACTCGCGTGGCAGTCTCCCAATCGAACGCGCTCGCCCGTTTGGGTCCGTCGCGGCGCAGGCGAGCCGTGAGCGCCGGGTCGTTCAACACTCGCGCGAGCCCGGTGGCGATTGAGCCGACGTCCAGCGGATCGACCAGGACGCCCGCATCAGAGACGATCTCGGGGAGCGAACCGCGATTCCCCGCTACGACCGGGGCACCGCACGCGAGCGCCTCGAGCGCGGGCATCCCGAACCCCTCGTAGAGGCTGACAATCGCGACGGCCGAAGCGCCGCTGTAGAGTGCCGGCAGGTCGGCTTGCGGCACGTAGGCCAGGTAGCGCACGCGAGCCTGCAAGCCCGCCTGGGCGACTGCACGCGCGACGGCTTGCCCGCCGAAGGTCGTCATGCCTGCCAGCACGAGCTGCACGTCGGACGGCAGATCGGCATTTGCGAATGCACGAATGAGACGCGGCAGGTTCTTGCGCGGCTTGATGGTGCCGAGGTGCAGCACGTACCGCTCGGGCAGGCTGTGTCGCTCGCGCGCACGGCGCACCACGTCGGCGCTTTGGGGTGCGAAGTCGGCATCGACGGCCGGGTAGGCGACCGCGATACGTCGCGGATCAGCGTGATACAGCCGCACGAGGTCGCGTTTGCTCGCTTCGGAGATCGTCAGCAAGGCGGTTGCGAGGCGCACGTGTCGGCGGATTGCCCATTCCACGTACATCCACTCGCTGAGCGTGTGCGCGCGCGGGAAGAATCGGTGGCCGACGTCGTACACGACGACGACGCTCCGCCGCGGCGCGACGAGCGGCAAGACGTGGCTCGGCACGAACAGTACGTCCGGCGCATGCAGGAGCATTTCCGTCGTGAGGCCAAGCTGGGTCCATAACCTCGGCAACCGAATGACCCGCGTGCCGACGTTCGAACCCTGAGGCAACAGACCAGCGGGCAGGGGCTCCCTCAGGTAGAGCCGATACGAATTGGACTGGTCGAGCGCGAGTAACCGTTCGACGACGTGCAGCGAGTAATTCTCAGTACCGGTTCGCTGCTTGCGTGTGACGCGGCTCGCGTCGACCCCGATCAGCACGGACCCGATATACCATCCGCCGCATGGCCGTTCAGCAGCCGGTCTCGGTCAATGTGCTCGACCTGTCGCAGAACTGGGACACCAATACGCCAGGCTTTGCGCGTTACGACGGACCGACGATCAAGTGGGTCAAACGTGTGGCGTTCGAAGGCGTCGGCGGCATGGAAATTACGTCGACGCTGCACGTCGGCACACATCTGGACGCGCCAAACCACTTCATCACGAACGCGCGTGGCATCGGCGAGCTGCCACTCGATTTTCTTACGGGACCGGCCTGCGTCGTCGACCTGCAGAAGATGGGCGTAGGCGACTACCAGATCTACGGTCCGGAACATTTCGAGCGTTGGGAACGCGAAACGGGTCTCGCGATTCAGCGCGGCGACATACTGGTGATCCACACCGGCTACCACCGCTTTTACCCGTCCAACTGGACCGCGGCGTGTGGGCCCATCGAGCCCAACGAGACACGTTATTTCATCAAGCATCCTGGGCCGACGCGGGAGTTTGCGAACTGGGTCAAGTCGCGCGGCATTCGCTGGCTCGCCATCGATGCTGGAAGCGCCGACCATCCGATGAATACCGTCATCCGACAGGTACGGCCGGATCTGGCCAGGAAGTGCGTCGAGGCGCTCGGTCGACCACTGGAAGAGATCTGGCCGGACGACGACATCCAGGTCATGCACTATGACCTGTTTCCACACGAGATCATCCACATCGAGAATGTGGGTGGTGAGATCGACCGGATCCTGGACCAACGCGTGACGGTTGGTTGCTTTCCGTGGCGCTTCATGGGCGGCGAGGCGGCGTTCTGTCGCTTTGTAGCCTTTGTTTGACGCGGCTGGCGCGGTGAGCTTCGTACGCGCTGTGGTGAGACACAACGCGTACGCGGATTCCATCACCCTGCTCCAGGTCAGCGCGGCAATCACCGAGCTCGAAGGAGTCATCGATGCCGCGCTCGTGATGGGCACCGAGCTCAATATGGCGTTGCTGCGCGACTCCGGGTTGCTCACGCAGCCGCTGGACGCTGGGCTGAATGACCTGGTCATCGCGGTGAGAGCACACGATGCGGCAACCGCGGAAACCGCGGTCGAACAGGCGGAACGCCTGCTTGCGCAGCAACGGCCAGGTCGACAAGCCGGAGTCGATCGGGCCGAGGAGCCACGTTCACTGCGAAGTGCCTTGCGCCAGCAGCCGGATTCGAACGTGGCACTGGTTTCCGTGCCGGGGCCATACGCCGCGGGGGCAGCTCGCCAGGCGCTCGCACTCGGCCTGCACGTTTTTCTCTTCTCCGACAATGTGAGCGTCGAAGACGAGGTCCAGCTCAAACGGCAAGGCCGAGAAAAGGGCATTCTCGTCATGGGTCCGGACTGCGGGACCGCGATTCTCAACGGTGTCGCCCTCGGCTTCGCCAACGTGGTCCGCCGCGGGCGCGTTGGTCTGATCGGCGCCTCGGGGACGGGTATTCAAGAAGTCAGCTGCCTGCTCGACCGCGCCGGCGATGGAATCTCGCACGCGATTGGTACTGGCGGCCGAGACCTGCACGAAGCGGTCGGCGCGATTGGCACGCTCCAGGCCCTGGACATGCTCGCGGCCGACCCGTCAACCGAAACGATCGTCTTGATCTCCAAGCCACCTTCTCCGGCCGTTGCCGAGCGCGTGCTCGAGGCCGCCGTCCTCGCTGGGAAACGCGTCATCGCGTGCTTGCTTGGGGCCGCGATGGCACCGCGCGACGGCGTTGAGCTGGCCACCAACCTGTACCAGGCGGCGCGTCTCGCGGCGTCGGACGCAAGCCGCTGGAAGGGCATCTCAGCGGAGGACCTGCCTCGACTGCGGCTGCGAGATGGTCAACGTCAGGTGCGCGGACTGTTCTGTGGCGGGACGCTCCGCGACGAAGCCGACCTCGCCCTCGGCGTGACGGAGGGCGTCATCGAGCGCGACCTGATCGACTTCGGTGATGACCGCTACACGCGAGGTCGGGCGCATCCGATGATCGATCCCACGCTGCGGAATCAAGCACTGCTCGAGGCCGGGGCTGACCCGCGCGTCGCGGTGCTGCTGTTGGATGTGATCCTGGGATACGGCGCCCATGCGGATCCCGCCGGCGCACTGGCTCCGACCCTGGATGAGGTGCAGCGGCGCGCGGCCGAGGGCGGGCGCGAGCTAGCAATCCTTGCGCATATCGTCGGTACCGAGCGCGACCGACAGTCGTTCGCCCAACAAGAAGCGAAGCTGCGGGCGGTCGGCGCGCACGTGTTTGGCTCGAACTACCACGCCGCGGTTGCGGCCGGTCTCTTGCTCGAAGCTGCCGCTGGATGAAGCCACTGCTCAGCGGTGAACTGCGGGCGCTGAGCGTCGGCGCGCCCCTGTTCGCCGACTCACTGGCCGAACAGAACGTTGGGGTGTGCACAGTGGACTGGCGACCGCCAGCCGGTGGCGACCCCGAAGTCGCTCAGTTACTGGCGTCGACGTGGCGTTCTGACGTCGACGAGGCAAACGCCATTGCCCTGCGGCGGGCGCTCGATGCACGCCAGGTGCTGGTGGACGTGCAGCCCGCGGGCGAGGTCATCCCGGGCATGCAGCGCGACATGGTTCTGCACGCGGGACCGCCCATCGCATGGGAGCGGCTGAGCGCGCCCGTGCGTGCCGCCGCCATCGGCGCCATCATCCACGAGGGCCTGGCCGATGACGAAGCGGCCGCCGAACGCGCCGCCGCCAGTGGCGACGTGCGTTTCGAGCCCTGCCACGAGCACCAGGCGGTTGGTCCGATGGCGGGTATGACCACCTGGTCGATGCCAGTCCTGGTCGTCGACAACAAGACCAGCGGCAACCGCGCGTATTCGAATCTGAACGAAGGACTCGGACGTGTCCTGCGCTATGGCGGCCTGGGACCGGATGTGCTGGAGCGGCTGGACTGGATGCGCGGCGTCCTCGGGCCCGCGCTGAGCCGGGCATTGCGCCAGCACCCGGTCGGGATCGACCTGCGCGCGCTGATCGGCCAGGCATTACACATGGGTGACGAGTGCCACAACCGCAACCGCGCCGCGAGCGCACTGCTCATCAAGGCGCTCGCACCATCCATCGCCGCACTCGACGGCCTCGACGCGGCCGATCGGCGGCGCGTGCTGGAGTTCGCGGCCGGCAACGAGCATTTCTTTCTGAACGTCGGCATGGCCGCCTGCAAGGCAGCCATGGACGCGGCGCATGGGGTGCCTCACAGCACGCTCGTCACCACCATGGCGCGCAACGGCACGGAGTTTGGCGTCCGGGTGAGCGGCCTTGGCGATCGCTGGTTCACCGGGCCTTCGCAGACCCCCGTTGGGCTGTACTTCGCGGGCCAGTCGGCGGAAGACGCGAACCCTGACATGGGTGACTCGGCGATCACCGAGACGGCTGGACTCGGCGGCTTCGCCATGGCGGCGGCGCCGGCCATCGTGCAATTCATCGGCGGCTCGCCGTCTGATGCGATCGCGTATTCGCGTCGCATGTACGAGATCACGCTCGGCGAGAGCGAGGCGTATACGCTACCGATCCTCGATTTCCGCGGCACACCGACGGGCATCGACGTGCGCCTGGTCCTCGAGACGGGCATCCTGCCACAGATCAACACGGGCATCGCTTCGCGCCGCGCGGGGGTGGGTCAGATCGGCGCTGGACTGGTCAACCCTCCGCGCGAGTGTTTTCTCAGTGCGCTGCGCGCGATGGTCGTACCTGAAGAAAGCCAGGTGCGCTCCGTCTAGCGAGAGTGTCTGACGCCCGTTGGCACAGGGCTTGCTTTTCAGGACTGGCGAAGAAGGAGGAAACACAGACGTGCTTCTGACCATCCTCGTGATCCTTGTCTTGCTGGCGCTGTTAGGTGGTGGCTATGGCAGCAGTCGGGGTTGGGGCTACTACGGTTGGTCACCCCTGGGCTTGCTGATTCTGATCGTTCTGATCCTGGCCCTCACCGGAAACCTGAACTTCTAGTCGCACAGCGTGTCGCTGCGGGCGCGGCGTAGCGCTCGCAGCGCACGGCGACCGTCCGACTCGCCCACCGGCACCAGACTGAGTGCGGCGGCGGCGAAGTTGCCGACGATGACTGACGCGAGCAGCACGTCGAGCGGGCCGGTAGGGGCGCTCACGTAACGCAGCAGGCCGGCCGTCAGGGCGAGGGCGACGTTTACGCCCGGACCAGCGAGCGCCACGACAAGCTCGGGTCGCGCATGCGCCATCTGAGTTTCAGCCATGAAGCCGTGAAAGACGATGCGCCGGACATGGTGCCCACGGCGGCGCGCCAGGAGCGCGTGACCAAGCTCATGCATGAGCAGGGCTGCCTCGGCGGCGAGCACGGCGCTTGCGCTGGTGATCCACAGGATTGACCGTTCCCAGCCGGGGTAGCGGACGGGCAGAACACCGTGCGCCAGCAGAAGGGTGGCGAGGCCCACCACAGCTGGCCAACGCCAGTGGATGGCGATGTCGATCGCGCTGACGCGTGCGACGGTCACGGGCGCGCGGGCAAGCGACACGGCCGCCCGAGTGTATGCGCCACGGGCTCGTGACCCAAGTCCGTCTGGCTCAGTGATGTCACTGAGGCGCTTCGTGAAGTCGCCGCTCGGGGAGCGGCCAGTACGATATCCGCGCACAACATGGGCGCGCTGTGCTGAGTCTGCTGAAGGCCATCATCATCCTGGCTCTGCTCGGCGTTCCGGTCCTGGTGGTGCTGTCGGTGCCACGCTTTATGGAACTCGCCTCGTCCGTGCCCGCGCCGACCAGCGTCCCGCTTGCCACGTCC
This sequence comes from Chloroflexota bacterium, assembly GCA_019247135.1. Next base: position 10,198 of record JAFAPL010000628.1, read on the forward strand.
GTCCCGTTCAGGTTGGACGCCACCTCAGCACCAAGTAGATTCGTCGGCATTGATTCCAGCGCCCCTCCGCCCACGCTTGCGGCGCCCGCGGCGACAGCCACGGCCCAGCCCACTCCCCGCCCGACGCCAACCGGCGAACGGGTGGTGGTCGCCAACACTGACGGTCGCGGGGCCGTGCTGCGCGCCGAACCCGTGACGGGACGACCCGTGGCAGCACTGCACGAAGAGCAGATACTCGACGTGCTCGAACGTCGGAACGTCCCTGGATCGGGCGACTGGCTCCGCGTCCGCGCGGCAGACGGCGCGGAGGGCTGGATTACCGGGCTCGTCGCACGTCCCGCTCCGGGCACCACGCCGTAAGGCGTCCTGCCGATGAGCCGGTTCCGCCTGGCGCTGGATACGGGCGGCACGTTCACCGATGTCGTCGCCTTCGACGAGCGCACTGGCGCGGTGCACACGACGAAAACGCCTACGACCCCGACTGATCCATCCGTGGGATTCATGCGAGGCGTGCTGAAGATCGCACGCGAGGCGGGTATTCGGCTCAGCGACGTTGTGTCGGTCTCGCACGGAACCACTGTCGCGACCAACGCACTGCTCGCCGAAGAAGGCGTCCTGCCAGGCGTTGGGCTTATTGTGACCCGCGGGTTTCGGCACATCCTCGAGATCGCGCGGCAGAGTGTGCCCCAGGGCTACGGGAACTCGTATTTCTGGGTCAAGCCCGAGCGGCCGGTGCCACTGCACCTGGTGCAAGAGGTCACCGAGCGCATCGACTTTCGCGGCCAGGTTCTCACGCCCCTCGACCTGGCGGAAGCTGAGGCTGTCGCGGATTGGTTTCGGCAGCGCGACATCGACACAGTCGCCATCTGCTTTCTGCATGCGTACGCCAATGCGGCGCACGAAGGCAGAATGCGCGACGTGCTCCTGCGGCAGCATCCTAAGGCGAGCGTCTCGATCTCCTCGGACGTGTTGCCCGAGTACCGCGAATACGAGCGCGCGGTCACCACCATCGTCGACGCGTTCGTGAAGCCGCGGGTAGCGCGCTACGTCGCGCAGATCCGCGACCGTCTCGAGAGCCAGGTCAGGTCCGGAACGCCGTTCTTCATCATGAAGTCCAACGGTGGCGTCGTTTCAGCGCGCGAAGTCGCCCGTCACCCGATTGCGACGGTGCTGAGCGGCCCAGCAGCGGGCGCGCTGGGGGCCGCCATGCTGGCTCGAGCGGCCGGTCGGCCGCGCGTGCTCACGCTTGACGGCGGCGGAACGAGCACGGATGTCGCCGTCGTAGATGACGGTACACCGCACATCACGACCGAAGGCCGCATCGGCCGGCTGCCCGTGAAGGTTCCGATGATCGACATTGCGACCGTCGGCGCAGGCGGCGGCTCGATCGCCAGACGCCTGCCGGACGGGCGCCTCAGGGTCGGGCCTGACAGCGCCGGCGCCGATCCGGGCCCGATGTGCTATCCGCGTGGTGGTGACCAGCCGACCATTACCGACGCCAGTCTGGTGCTCGGCCGTATCCCGCCTCACTTGCTCGGAGGCGAGATTCCGCTGGACCACGAGCGTGCGCTACGTGGCATTCGTTGCCTGGGTCAGGCACTCGGCCTGGACGAGTACCGCGCTGCCGCGGGGATTCTCGAAATTGCCGCATGGAACCAGGCCAACGCCGTCCGGCAGGTCACCGTACGTCGCGGATTGGACGTCCGCGACTACTCGCTCGTGGCGTTCGGTGGGTCGGGGCCACTGCAGGCGGGCAAGCTTGTGGATGTCCTGGGCCTGGAGGCCGCCGTGGTCCCACTCAATCCTGGAAACCTCTCGGCTTTCGGCTTGCTCACGGTCGACGTTCGAAACGACTATGTGAAGACGAGCGTCCAGCGGGATGACCTGCTGGATCTCGATCGGGTGAATGCGATGTATGCCGATCTCGAGGAGCAAGCGCGCGCGGCACTCTCAGCCGAGGGTGTCGCGGCGACCTCCATGCTGCTCGAGCGCACGGCGGACCTGCGCTACTTTGGCCAGGCCTGGGAAGTGCGCGTCGATGTGCCCGCGGGACTGCTCAACCGCGCCCTGGCGGACAGCGTGGTCGAGGCATTTCATGTGGGCCATGAGCGCGCATACGGCTACAGCTACCGCGCCGCGGTTCCACCCCAACAGGTCGAGTGGATTAATCTGCGCGTCACGGGTGTAGTGCCGATCGAACGACCAATGCTCCAGCGGATGCATCGGACCTCTACGGGCGGCGTTGAACGTGCGCAGAGTGGGAGGCGCCGCGTCTACTTCGACGACGGCTTCGTGGAGACGCCGGTGTTCGATCGCATGCGACTTCAACCCTCCGATCTCATCGAAGGTCCCGCGGTAGTCGAAGAATACGGCTCGACGACCGTCGTATTTCCGCGCACCCGGGCGGGCGTGGACGAGTTTGGCAATCTCGTGCTCCAGCGAGTGTGAGGATGATCGACCCGGTCGTACTGGAGATCGTGGAGGGCACACTCGCCTCGGCCGAAGCGGAGGTCGAGACGGCCATCGAGCGCACCGCTCGCTCGCCCATGATCCGCGAAGCTCGCGACTTCCGCGGCGGCATCCACGATCGACACTGCCGCAAGCTGACGGGCCGATCGTACTCAGCACTCGTGCAGCCGATCGTGCGGGATTTCCCGATCGCCAGCATGCGCCCGGGCGATGTGTTCTTCCACAACGACGTCTACCAGTCCGAGGGCGGCATTGGGCACCTGCCAGACCTGTGCGTTACCGTGCCAGTCTTCGACGGCGGCGAGGTCGTCGCGTTCGTCCAGGCATTCGGCCACCACGACGACATCGGCGGCAGTGCGCCCGGCTCGATGCCGAGCCATGGGACCTCCTACTACCAGGAGGGCCTGATCGTCCCGCCAGTGCGGCTTTTCCGCGAGGGAAAGGCGAACGAGGACCTGATTCGCGTGATGGTGCGCAACTCACGCCTTCCCGACAGTCTGCGGGGTGACCTGGATGCCGAAGTGGCAGCCTGCCGCATGGGCGCCGACCGCGTCGCGGAACTGTTCCGCCGCTATGGCCGGACACAGGTGGAGGCGTGCTTCGAAGCCATCCTCGCACGGACCTCCGAGACCTTCCGCGGTGAGCTGCTGAGCAAGATTCCCGAAGGCACATATGTCTGGGAGGACTACGCCGAACACGACGGCGTCGACCCGCCGCGACTGCATACGCAGCGCATGACGCTCGAGAGGACTCGCGACGGCATCGCGATCGACTTCACCGGCACCAGCCCACAGGCGAAAGGGCCGATCAACCATGCCGGCAACTACGCCGATGGCGTGTTCTTGAAGAAATGGATTGCGCCGATCCTGCGCAACCTGGCCGAGTCGCCCGAGCGGATGGCTGAGCTGGACGTGAACGAGGGCGTAGTGCCCCTCATCGAGCTGCGCTTTCCGCCGCCGGGAACGCTGCTGACGCCGATCTTTCCCGCACCGGTGAACGCCCGCACGTTCGTGATCCTTCGCCTGCTGGGCATCCTGGCGGGCGTCCTCGCCAAGGCGACCGGCGGCAACATGCCCGCCGATCAGGAGACTATTCGCTATACCGGCTTTCATGGCGTCGACGTGGATGGACGGCCCTATCTGATGCGCGAGGTGCTGGGCGGTGGGTCGGGAGGTCGGCCGTGGGCTGACGGATCGGACACGATCCACGTCGTGCCCGACTCGAAAAACCTGCCAGTTGAGTTCACCGAGACGCGCTTTCCGCTGCGGGTCGAAACCCTTGCGCTGGCGCCTGACTCCGGCGGGCCCGGCCTGCGGCGCGGGGGGCTCGGCTATCGCAAGGAGATCCGCGCCCTGTCCGACTGCATGTTCCTGTCGGTTGCCGACCGCTCGATCCTGAGCTGCTGGGGACTCAAGGGCGGTCACGCCGGCAAGCCGTTCCGCGTCACGGTCGATCCTGGCGGCCCAGGCGAACGCCAGCTCGAAGGCCTTGTCGACGATGAGCCAATCGCCGCCGGAACGCTCGTGCGCATCGATACGACCGGTGGTGGCGGCTGGGGCGATCCGCTGGACCGAGAGCCCGCGCGCGTCGCGCTCGACGTGCTGCAAGGCAAAGTCAGCGCCGGGTCTGCTCGCGACGACTACGGCGTCGTGCTTTCCAGTGCACTCGAGGTGGATGCGGCCGCGACTGAAACTCTGCGGGCGCGGATTCGTGAACAGCGCGGACGCGTTGCATTCTTCGACCGTGGGCCTGGATATCGTCAGCTCAGCGGTCGCGAGTCCGCCGAGGTCGACCAGATCTAGCCGCCCGAGACGGGCGCTTTGTACATCGTGTCCGGGGGCGACTCGGGAACCTGGAGCGTGTTGCTGTACACGAAGGCGATGCCCATGAAAATGGCCGCGATCACGATCAAGATAACGAAGCTGGCGATGAGGCGGTGCGTGAGGTAGGGCAAGCGCAGAATCACCTGAGCGAAGCTCACCCCGAACAGGATTCCGCCCACGCACAGCAGCAGCATCCCGCCCGTGCTCGGCGCCTGCGACAGGCCGTACAGCAAGACGGGCAAGCTGATGATCAGCAGGACGACCCACCAGACCAGCTCGCCTCCGAGCAGTCGCTCTTCGTCCTGTACGCGCTCGGCGTCGAGCTCCGCAGCCATCAACGATAGGGTAGCTCAGTGGCGGATCACGACGATACGGTCGAGAGCGGACTCGGCTGCCCAGATCTCGCCCGCTCGGCCTTGAATCTCGCGCACATCAGCGCGTGGCAAAGGCACGCTCGTAAACGTCTCTGAAGCAGGATCAAAGCGCACAATGCTCTGGTCGCGATCCCAGTTGCTGAGCCAGACGGCGTCCTGCTCGTCGACGTACACCGCGTACGCCTGCGGGCGCGCGCCCGGTAGCTTCCACTCCTGCCACGTACCCGCGACCGGGTCGTAGCGCGCCAGCTGCCCGGCATCCCACTCGCTCACCCAGAGCGCGCCGTGAGAGTCGCTCCAGATTCGCCGGGCGCCTTGCCTGGCCGTCGGCGGGTCGATCGGCGTCGCCTCGCCGGTCTCGAGATTGATCTCGGCAATGTAGCTGCTGGCCAGCGAGGCGAAGAACACGCGCGAATGGTCGGGCGTGGCGGTCATGCCGTATGCCCCAGGCCCGCGCGGCGCGTCCCACACTTGCATCGCGCCGCTCGACGGATCGAGGTGTCCATACAGGCCTGCTTGGCCGGTGAACCAGAGCGTCCCGTTTCGATCGAAGGTGGCGGTGTTCAGGTCCGCGTTGCGCGTTCCGTCCGGTAGGGGAAAGACCTGGACGGCTGAGGTCGCGCCGTCGACACGCACGATCGCGTTCTGACCGCCATCGGTCACCCACGCGGCGTCGTCTGGGCCGACGATCACGCCGTGCGGTGCTGAGTGCTGGCCGAGCGGAATCCGTCGCGTCTCGCCTGTATTCGGGTCGAGCCAGCCGAGATAACCAGCGGCCTGCGCGGTGAACCAGATCCCCCCATCGGCTGCCGGCGCCACGTCGTGGGGGTGCGAACCAGCGGGCACCGTGTACTCCTGGACAGCCGATTGGCCGGCGGCGCGCACCGGAAGCATCGCCAGGATCAGGAGTGCCAGCAGCGCGAGAAAACGCACCGAACCATTTTCGCACGCGCAGCAAGACGTGGAATGATGAGCGTTGATGGACCTGCTGCTGGTCGCCCGCGAGTCCCCCGAGCTGCCACGAATTGCCCACGAGATCGCCGACCCGGCTGACGCACAGCGCCTGCTGCCGAAGCTGCCGCACGGTCCGCAGATGAGCCAGTTGCTGGCGCGCCTCGCAGTGGGGCTGCTGATTCTGAACAAGGCGTTGGATCGTGGGGCGGCGCGCGCGGCGATCGGCGTATCAATCCAGAGGGCGCGGCCGCGTGGCATCGTGCTGCTGGGCCAGGACCTCGGACGTGATCTGTTGGGCGAGGGCTTACCCCTGTCAGGAGGCATCCGCGAGTTGCACAGTCGGCCGATCGCCGCGATTGGTCAGGCAGGCTCAGCCGACACCGAACGCCTGTTGATGGAATTATGTCAACGCGCGGGCGTGTCGTGGGCGCCGCCCTCGGCGCGCGCTGCGACCGCGCGGGCGGTCGTCCGCGCCGAGGAGGTCGAGGCGACCGCAGCCGCGCTCATTCAAAAAGAACAATGGCAGGCCGCGGTTGAGACGTTGCGTAATGGTGAACCGCTCGGACCGCGCGGCACGAACATGCTGGGTCGCGCGTTACTTCAACTGGGTGATCGAGAGGGCGCGCGCCACGCGTTCGAGCGGACGCTCGCGAGCGATCCCGCCAACAACATCGCGCAACGTCAGCTTGGCAGCCTCGGTTGAACGGCGCCGAATCCTGTTTGCGGCCGTGGTCATGCTCACCGCGGTCAGCACAGCGGCAGTGAGCTTTGCCTGCGTGCCCCGCTTCGTCCAGGCGCCAGGTGCGCCGCTGACGTTCGCCTCGTGGACCCCGCACGCACCGCTCCGCGGGATGGGCCTTTCGCCCAAGACGCCGCTCGCGGCCACCGATTACGCCGCACTCGACGTCATCAGACCAGGCTCGGTCGTGCTGTTCTCGGTTCAGCTCGGCCAACGAGACCCCGTCCAGCAGATCGGCACGGACCCTGACCTCCAACGCTGGCTCGAAACTCATCCGGACATCCTGCAGATCGTGCGTATGTGGCCCGTCAAAGGACCGGATGATCCGAAGCGCCTCGCGCTGCGCATCCTCCAACTGCACCTGCGGTACCCGTGGATCACCTGGTTCCAGGTCGCAAACGAGCCCGATATCGAATGGAACGACCCGAGCTGGCAGAGCATCGCCGACTGGACCGAGGCAGTGTGGTGGGACGTTGACTACTACCGCCGACACGTCAACGGGGCCTCAGACATCCACCTGCTCTTCCCACCTCTGGCCCAGGGCTCGCCAATGGATCCCGAGCACGTCGGTTACGATGCCTTACGCGGCTCGATCGAGCTCTACCTGGACAACGGGGACGGAATCGCCGGGCATGAATACTGGGACTCAGGCGACGTCTATCTCGTCGAGAACAGGTGGCCAGGCTGGCTGCGCGAGCGTCTCGGCACAGTGCCGTTCATGGTGACCGAGGCCGGGCGCCGACCAGGCAGCGGTGCGCCAGATGCCGCGCTCGGCCACGAGCTGGTTGAATTCGCACACAGCACCCAGGCCAGGGTCGTCGCGCCGTTTGTGCTGTCCAGCCCCGGCGGAAGCTTCGATCAGTTCGACTTCGTCGACCGCAACGGCGACCCGCGTCCACAGCTGTTCGCCTGGGGAACACTCGGCCCCAACTAGCGTTGTATCCTTGCGCATTCCATGAAGCCGGCCGCGTTCGACTACGTGGCGCCCCGGTCACTGGACGAGGCGCTCGCGGAGCTCAGGAATTCGGACGGTGAGACCAGGGTGCTCGCGGGTGGGCAGAGCCTCGTTCCGCTGCTGAACTTCCGCCTGGCCAGACCGTCGCGTATCGTCGATCTGAACCGAGTCGCCGAGCTGCAATACGTGCACGCGCGGGATGGTGGCCTGGCGATTGGCGCGATGACGCGCGACGCCAGAATCGAACGCGACGCGCGCTTCAAGGCCGAACAGCCCCTCGTCGCGGAGGCCATTCAGTACGTTGGGCATGCCGCCATTCGGTCGCGTGGCACGTTCGGCGGCAGCCTTGCGCACGCCGACCCGGCTGCCGAGCTACCCGCGACAGCGGTGTGTCTCGGGGCTGAGCTCACGCTTCGCAGCACGCGCAAGATCCGCAGGGTTGCGGCTGAGGATTTCTTTCGCGGCTATCTGACCACGATGCTCGAGCCTGACGAACTTCTGCTGGAAACGTGGCTGCCGCCGGTCAGGCCCTCGACCGGCCAGGCGTGGGTGGAGTTCTCGCGCCGCCACGGCGATTTCGCTCTCGTCGGCGCGGCCGTGTCTCTGACTGAAGTGGACGGGAAAATCAGCAGCACCAGCATCGTGTTGTCGGGCGTAGCTGGCAGCCCGTATCGCGCGCGCCAGGCTGAGACACTGCTTACGACAGCCGCCTACTCTCCCGACGCGGTGCGGGCGGCCGCGGATGCGGTACGAGCGGGTATCGATCCCGATGCCGATATCCACGGTTCGAGGGAGTACCGAAAGCATCTGGCGGCAGTCATCACCGAACGGGCGATCCGGCTCGCACACCAGCGTGCCGTTTCGGAGTCACCTGTCGCGCTGGACGTTCGCCGCATGCTGGAGAGCACCAGTCAGCGTGCCTGACGGTGTAGTCATCTCAGTCTCGGTCAATGGCGCCGCGTATACGCGCGCGGTCCAGCCGCGCATGCTGCTCAGTGACTTCCTGCGTCATGAGCTTGGTCTCACCGGAACACATGTCGGCTGTGAGCACGGCGTGTGCGGCGCGTGCACCGTCCTGGTCGACGGTGAACCGGCGCGATCGTGCCTCATGCTGGCCGTGCAAGCCGACGGTGCGGAGATCACGACTGTCGAAGGTCTTGCGCCTGATGGGCCATTGCACCCTGTCCAACAAGCCTTCTGGGACGCTCATGGTTTGCAGTGTGGCTTCTGCACACCCGGAATTCTGATGACGACGCTGGCTTTTCTGCGCGAGCGCCCGGCGCCAACTGACGAAGAGACCCGCGCGGCACTTAGCGGAAACCTCTGTCGGTGCACGGGGTATCAGAACATCGTCAAGGCCGTTCAGATGGCGGCGGAGTACCTGAGCGGTGCCGTTTAGTCCGACGCGCCGCAACGAGGACCCGCGCCTGCTGCGTGGCCTCGGTTCGTTCGTCGACGACATCGACCCACCAGGCGTATTGCACGTGGCGATTCTGCGCAGCCCATACGGCCACGCCGAGATTGCATCCATCGATACCTCGGCGGCGAGGGCACAGGTTGGCGTGCACGCCGTGTACACGGCTTCCGATCTAGGCGAGTTCAACCAGCCCGCGCCGCTGGTAATCCCACATCCGAACCTGACGCATGGACATACCCAGAAGCCACTCGCGGACGGCAAGGTGCGGTTCATCGGCGAGGCGGTGGCCATGGTTGTGGCAGACGATCGATACCTCGCCGAGGACGCGGCCGGGCTGATCGAGGTCGACTGGCGCCCACTGCAGGCCGTCGTCGACTTCCGTCTGTCCGCCGACCCCGAGCAGCCGCGCATCCACGCCGATGCGCCCAACAACGTTGCCGCGCGTCTGGTCCAGACGGTTGGCGAGCCCGAACGGGCCTTCGCCGACGCACCCCACGTGTTCGAGGAGCACCTGCTGGTCGAGCGCTCGTGCGGCAGTCCGATCGAAGCACGCGGGGTCGCAGCCGTGTTCGAGCCGCGCGAGCAGACGCTCACGGTGTGGGACAACACCCAGGCGCCGCTGACGATCAAAAACGGCCTGGCGAACATGCTCG
>JAFAPL010000749.1 GCA_019247135.1 Chloroflexota bacterium
GTGTCGTATTCCTCGTCTTTGAAGGTGCCGCGTTCCTGCTCCATGATGTCCATCTCGTGCTCGACAGTCTTCGGATAATGTGTCCGAATCTGTGAGCCAAAGCGGTCCTTCAAGGGCGTGATGATGCGGCCGCGGTTTGTGTAATCCTCAGGGTTGGCTGACGCGATGACGAACAAATCGAGCGGTAAGCGCACTTTGTAGCCGCGGATCTGGACGTCGCGTTCCTCCATGATGTTCAGCAGACCGACCTGGATGCGTTCCGCGAGATCGGGTAGCTCGTTGATGACGAAGATGCCGCGATGCGTACGTGGCAGCAGGCCAAAATGAATCGTGAGCTCGTCAGACAGGTAGCGTCCTTCCGCCACCTTGATCGGGTCGACCTCGCCGATCAGATCCGCGATGGTGATGTCGGGCGTGGCGAGCTTCTCACCGTACCGGCGCTCACGCGAAAGCCACTCGATCGGCGCGGCGTCGCCGCATTCCTCGATGGTGCCGCGGCACTTCCAGCAGATCGGCCTGAGAGGATCGTCGTTGATCTCACAGCCGGCGACGATCGGCAGCCACTCGTCGAGCAGCATGGGCAGAGTCCGCGCGAGGCGTGTTTTGGCCTGTCCGCGCTCACCCAGGAAGATGATGTCCTGGCCCGACAGGATGGCGTTTTCGACCTGAGGGACGACGGTTTCTTCGAAGCCGACAATGCCCTCGAAGAGGGGTTCGTCATGTTCGAGTTTGCGGATGAGATTCTGGCGTAACTCTTCCTTGACCGAGCGCGTGTGATACCCGCCGGCCTTGAGCTCGCCCAGGGTGGTTGCCAGATTGGCCGGAGCGTCGGACGGGCCGCGCTGCGCGGGATTCGCCATATCGATTGTGTGACTCCTTGAGGTAGAACCCCGCCGTGTTCTGGCTAGGTACTGGATGGGTCGCGTGCCAATACGGCCAGACTATCAGTCCGCCGAGCCAGGTGTGTCAATTGACCCTACTCGTATGGGTAGGCCGTCGCTCAGCGCTAGGGGTAGCTTGCGCGCACGCTCGTCGTGATCCCGCCGCGCACGTTCCAGGCCGAGGTCACCGTCATGCGACGCGGCTCCAGGCATCGCACCAGATCGTCGAGCACGCGATTGGTGACGTCTTCGTGAAACGCGCCCTCCTGGCGGTAGCTCCAGAGGTACAGCTTCAGGCTCTTGAGCTCCACGATTCGAGGACCCGGAACGTACGCAATCGTGAACGTGGCGAAATCGGGCTGACCCGTCATCGGGCAGACGCACGTAAACTCGGGACACACGCACTCGATTTCGTAGTCCCTGCTGGGGTGGGGATTGTCGATCGCAACGAGCTCACGGCTCGGTTCAGACGGCATTTCGCGCGCGATCATAGCCCGGCACGCGGGCTGCCATTGATACTCAGAACGAAGCAAGAATGATCGGCTATCGTCTTCTGCGCACAGCTGCCCTGGCACTCGTGCTGTACGGCATCCTCGGCCTGGCGATCGCAGCCGCGATGCTCGTCGTCGGCGTCGCCACGTTCGGACAAATCGCGACTTTCCAGAAAACGTTGGACGACGAGCGAAGTTCGCTCGTCCAATCGATCAGGACCGTCTCGGGCACGGTGCGCGACACGGCCAGCTCGACCGGCGACTTCCAGCGCAGCATCGACGGCGCACGGTTATCGGCCGACAGGGCATCGACGCTCGCAAACAGCACGGCTGGCACGTTCCGTTCACTCTCGGAGGCGACCAATGTGTCGATCTTTGGCGCGCAACCGTTCGCCACAATCGCGCCGCAGTTCGCCGAGGCGGCCGACCAGTTACAACAGCTGGCCATCTCGCTCGGCCAGACCCGCGACACACTGTCACAGAACGGTACCGATGTGAGCCGTGTCGGCAATGACCTCAATCAGCTGCAAGGCGAACTCGACGCGGTCGCGAGCTCGCTCAGCCAACCCGGCGTGCTCGGATTCGGTACGCAGACGCTGGTCCCCTTCGAGGTGGCCTTCTTCGGGATGTGCCTGCTGGTGATCTTGCAGTCGGCGTTCTCGCTCTTAGCAGGGGTGCTGCTGTTCCGTATGCAGCGTGCGCTGGGCTCCGAATCGCTGTTTCCCCACCTCGAGCGGCGCGGATCGCTGCCCGAGACCGCCGACGGAGAACCGGAGCGCTTACCCGCGGTTCGCTCGACTTAAAAGGGCCACCACCAGTGGCGGCGCCGGGTTGCGTCGCGCTGGAGCGTATCGACCAGCTCGCCGATGTTTCGCAGGTGCTCGCGGCGTTCGTTGTCTGGTAGCTCGAGCGTCGGCTGGTCCAGGGCCTGGATGCCCGCGGCGTGGCGCGCCACGCGGTCGGCGGCGTCGGGCTGGGAGAGTCCGCCATACCAGACGCCCTCGGGAAAGAAAGCGACGTTCGGGCCGCATTCGCATTGGCCGAAGCACGAGTAGCCGATCAATTTGAGATTGGGGTCGCCTTTCAACAGGGCGGCCAGCCGCTTACGCAGGGGCAAGCTGCCCCGCTCGCGGCAATGTGGTCCGCGACAGACGACCACATACCGCGTCACGCTCGGCGCTCTGGTCGCGTTGGCCACGCTCGAAGCTTCGCGCGGTGCAGGCCAGCACCGCAACATTCCTCGCCCGGACGGCGTCTACCCGACCTGGCCGGCCACCATCGCGAGATTGCGAACGGGGCTTCTCCTATCCGGACGGGTACGCCATAATCGGACCGCGATGTTCCGTGGGCCGCTGAGGCTTCGAGCGCAGCGACAGATGCGAAATACTCGACGTAGCTCCGGTCGGCGTGGACGGCTCCTCGTAGGTGGGTTCGTGGTGTGCGCCATTGGCGCGGCCTGCTGGGCGCCATTCGCGTCCGCCACACTGGCTCCGCTAGCGGCGCAATCATCCGAGGCGGTCGCCTTGCCGACCCACCAGCCAACGCCGCTCGTGGTCGTGCGCCCGCCGACCCTTACGCCGACCGTTGCTCCAACGGCGCTGCCGACCCTGGTCCCGTTGCCACAGCCGCAAGCGGTCGCAACGCCGAGCACATCCGGGCTGGCGTTGCTCGCCAGCATCACGTCGGACGAGGCGGCGCACTGGGTCAGGACCACGGCCGACACAGCACTACACTCGGGCCCATCGGATGGCTCGCAATCGTTCACCACCGTCCCGCAATGGAGTTTGCTGAAACAGACGGACTCCAGGCCGGACTGGCTGATGGTCTGGTACAGCGGTGACGGCGATACCCGCCAGCCCGGCCCGGGCTGGGTCAGGGCTTCGGACGTCGGTGCGGTGGACACACCATCGGTGTGGCTGCAATCGGGCCGCGTCGCGTCCGTGTGGTCGACAGACGATGCCAGCGCCAAACGGACTCTGGACGTCCCGTCGACCACGCTGATGGAGGTGGTCGCGCCCAACAGCATCTCCGGTTCGCGCATCCACGTGCGCTTGCCGGGCGACGGCCGGCAGGTGCCACCGGCCGAAGGCTGGTTGGATGCCGATTCGGCGGTGCGGATCGGCGCACCCGACTACACGCAGGTTCCGCGCGCGTACCCGGCAGATTTGCATGCCGACATCCGCATTCCGGTGCCGTACCGGACCCAATTGGACGGCTCGGCATACGCCGGCGCGAATTGCGGCCCCACGGCGCTTGGCATGGCGCTCGAGGCGTTTGGGATGAACGAGGCGGCGCCGGATCTCCGGCGCGACGTGCTGCGAAGCGAGACATTCGAGGAGGACGACAACGACGCCGGCTCGTACATCTGGGCGCTGGCCGACGTCGCCCAGGAAAAAGGACTGCATGCGAGTGGCCTGTACGAGTCCGACGGGACCACACTGCACCACTGGAGCGTGGACGAGGTGCGGCAGGCGGTGCGGAGTGGGCACCCGGTGATCGCGCAGGTCGTGTACCGCGGCCTGCCGGGTCGCGGCGGCTCGGAGTATTACGGCGATCACTACGTGGTGATCACCGGGCTACTCGGCGAAGACTTTCTCTATAACGACCCGATAGGTGGAGCGACCGCGCGCGAAGCGCCAGGTTATGACCGGGTGATGACGGCCTCTCAACTGGAGCATGCGATGCGCGCAAGTGATTCGGCCTACGCGTACACGGCGTTCTCGCTGAGCCGCGGCTAAGAACACGCCGGCGCGTCCGTCGGCATGAATGCGTCCGTGACGGCATCCTGGGCCGACAGCGGCGGTCTGAGCAAGCCCCGACGCGTGAGCAGATCAAGGCCCGCGCTCAGGCCCGGGGCCGGCGGCGGCGCGCCCAGCCGGTCCGTGCCCGGAACACACACGAGCGAGAGGTCAGCGCGCAACTGAGTAACGATCTCTTCCTCGTAGCCAGCCAGGAATTGCTCGACCACGGCCCGGCCAGCGGGTCGGGGGTCTTCTCGCGCTGCCTGCCATGCGCGGAGGCTGGCGCGCACGAAGTGCTGAACGGTTTGCGGATCATGCGCAATCAGGTCATCGCTCGCGGCGATCGATAAGCCTGGCAACTGCACGCCCATGTCACGATAGGGCAGCTCGGTGATCTGCTCGCCTTGCGCCTGGAGTTGCAACGCGTGGACGTCTCGCCGCCCGACGATGGCCGAAACGCGACCCTGCCGCAGGGCGACGACGCGATCGGCAGGCGCAAGGTCGACGATGTCGACCGACCCTGGGCTGAGGCCCTGTCGCCCCAGCGCTTCCTCCAGGAGGACGCTGGCGGCTGTTCCCCTGGTCACGCCAATGCTCAGTCCGCGCAGCGCCTCGACGCTGGTTACCGGCGCACGGCGCAGCGAAATCACTTCGTCGCCGCTGTCCTGCAGGATCGTGCTCACGATGTGCAATGGGTCTCCCGCCGCGCGCGTCTGCCAGATCGCGAGCGGATCGGCGAAGGCGAAGTCGCGCTCGCCGCGGGCCACGCGCTGTGCGGCGTCGCGCGAGCCGTGCGCTTCGTCGATGGTGACGTTCAGACCTTCGTCGGCGTAGTAGCCCAGCGCGCGTGCGTACATGAACGGAGCCTGCTGGCCGCCGGCGGGACCGTTCAGGATCAGGCGGGTTGGACGGGTGCCCGCTGGCGCGGCCTGGCAGGCTACGCTCAGGCCCAGAGCGGCTACCAGCAGAATGCGGCAGACGGCTCGGACTACTCGACGAGGACGCATGAGGGTGCACACAGCGGCGCGGTGACGCGGCAGGTCAATGAGAACATTGGTTCCGTTTCGAACAGGTGACGCGTAGGCTACCGC
>JAFAPL010000754.1 GCA_019247135.1 Chloroflexota bacterium
AGGAGTACAGCGGCATCGTCGATCAGATCGGCGCGTTGCCAGAGGACGACCCGCAGGTCATGGGCTTGTGGCAGGAGGCGATGAAGATCTGGCTGCCGAACCTGCCGGATATCCCGTTGATCCAGACGGTCATCGCGCTGCCGATGAACACGACCTACTGGACCAACTGGCCGGCAGGCGACCACCCGTACATCCACGAGGGCTTCTGGCACAGGACTGGTCTGCACATCTTCCTGAACCTCCAGCCCAAGTCGTAGCCCGTCCAGGCCGCCAGACGCGTCGCGAATCACCCGCACGCGTCTGGCCGCTATTCAGATCTCCCGAGCGGAGGTCACCGCGCGCCTCTACCGCCACTCCACGGCTGCGGGTTGACCCCCGCGGAGCCCCCTAACTTGTCTGCCGCAGCCGCGGCTTCGCGTACCGATCCACGGCCCTGCGGGGATTCTCAAGGGGTTCCCCCTTGAGCCCAGCGGAGCGTCCTACCTAGCTTGTCTGCCGCAACCGCGGATTCGCGTAGCGATCCACCCCCTGCGCAATCAAAAACAGCGACAAAAACACCAGGATCAAAATCAAGATAGGCGGCCCCCACCACCACCACATCCCACGCAGCGTCGCCCCGTAATAAATCGCCCAGAAGATCGTCATCCCCAAGGTCGGCTTGTCCTGCGGCCCCAGCCCCAGCGCCTCCAACCCGATCCCCGCCAGAATTCCCGCTCCAACTGCCCCGACAAAGCTGGCAGCCAGATACGGCAGCAGGTTCGGCATCAATTCCCTGAAGATGATCTTCACGTGCGACTCGCCCGACATCCGCGCCACTTCGATGTAGGCGCGATTGCGAATCGACAGCACCTGCGCCCGAATCGTGCGCGTCGGATACATCCACGCCAGTGACGCGATCACCATAGCCATGATCTCCACGCTCAGCAGCGTGTGAATCGTGGACGCAATCACCACCAGCACCGCCAGCGCGGGAATCGGCAGGATCACATCCGCCGCGGTCCGAATGACGCTGTCGACCGGCCCACCGAAATAGCCCGCCGAAAAGCCGAGCAGCGTGCCGATGATCAGCCCCATACCGCCCGCCAGGAGACCCACCTCGAGCGTCAGCGGCACGCCCGCGATCATCACCGGCAACAATTGCCGCCCGGCGCTGTCGGTCCCGAGCGGATAACGCGGCGAGGGTGGCATGTCCGGCGGCCCGGACAGCGGCACGGCCTTCGAGGTGCCGATCGTCGCGTTGCCGATCAACCAGAACAACAACATCGCGACAAATAACCCGACGCCGATCGAGATGCGTGGGTTCTGCTGGAAGAAACGAACCGCCTTCGCCATTTTAAAGCTTAGCCTTTGTGGTACCGAATGCGTGGATCGAGAAGTGGGTAAATTAAATCCAGAACTAACGTGGCGAGCGCAACACCCACGATGATGAAGAACACTACACCGTAAATGGTAAAGTAATCAAAGGCGCTCACCGCTCGAAACAGCACGGCGCCCATGCCCGGGTAGTTGAACACAACCTCCACCAGCAACGCACCCGAAAGGATCGTGCCAAGTGACAACGCGAGCGTGGTGGTCTGAGGTAACATCGCATTCCGCATCGCGTAACCGAGAAAAATACGCGAGCCTTTGAGCCCTTTTGCGTCGGCGAAGAGCATGTAATCCTCGCCCGCGATACTGACCATCATCGCACGCATACCAAGCGCCCAGAAGCCCAGCGACGCCAGGATGATCGACAGTGCCGGCAGCATGGAGTGATAGATCACGTCGGTGATGAAGCTCAACGAGAACTGTGTCGATGCACCCAGCTGGACACTGCCGCTCATCGGGAACACCTTCAGCTGAAATGCGAGCAGATACACGAGAATCAAGCCGAACAGGTAGTACGGAATCACGGAAAACATGAACAGCGGCGGAAGGAGGAACTGAATGGCCTTTGGTGCGCGTGACCACGCGAGCAAACCGCCGAGGACGGTTCCGATCGCGAACGCGATCAGGGTCGAGCACAGCAGCAGTCCGATCGTCCAGGGCATCGCCGTACGGATGATGTCGAGGACCGTCGTGGGGTACTGCATGAGTGAGTACCCGAAGTCGAAATGGAGGACGTCGCCGAGGTACGTGACGTACTGCTCCCAGACCGGCTTGTCGAGCCCGAACTTCGCCTCATAGGCGTCGACCATGGCCTGCATGTTGGTGGCGTTGACGCCGCCGGTGGCGATCATCATGCCGATGCGTTCGACGATGGGATTGCGCCCGGGGGCCAGCTTCGGCAGAAAAAAGATGAACGTGGTTGCCGCCCACACGACCACGAAGAACAACAGGATCCGCCGAACTACGTAGGTCGCGCTCACTGCTCACCGCCCACTTCGCAAGCGTACCCTCCTTGCCCCTCCGGGAGTTGTCTACAATCGCGCACCAATCATCGAAGCGAGGGTGCTCACGTTTGGCAAATTACACCGGCAAGGTCGCTATCGTCACGGGCGGCGCTATGGGCATCGGTGGCGCAACCGCGCGCCGGCTGGCGCAGGACGGGGCCAGTGTGCTCATCGCCGACATCGAAGCCGCGGCCGCCGACGGCAACGTCGAGACGATCCGTGCGGCAGGCGGAACCGCCGAAGCCTTACACGTAGATGTCGGCACCCGAGACGGACCGCGCCAGATGGTCGACCGCGCCGTCGAGCTGTGGGGTCGCCTCGACATCGTGATCAACAACGCCTATGCCGGTGTGTATGGGGGCGACGCGGTTGCTCTCGCCGAAGAAGACTGGGACCGCTCGATGGATGTGGGACTGAAAGCCATGTTCCGCGCCGCGAAGCACGCCGTCCCGCATCTGCGTCAGGCCGGCGGGGGTGTGATGGTCAACGTCTCATCGGTGCACGGCCTGCTCGTGGCGCCTGGCTGGCTGGCGTACGAAACCTTGAAGCATGGCGTGATAGGACTGACGCGACAGATGGCCGCGGAGTACGGGCCTGATGGTATTCGCGTCAACGCCGTCTGCCCGGGCCACATCGTCACCGAACGCGGTGCCATGCAGTGGCAAGAGCATCCAGATGGACTCCGCTTCTTCGAACAGCAGTATCCGGTCCGCCGCACCGGCAAGCCGATGGACATTGCCAACGCCGTTGCGTTTCTGTGCTCGGAGGAAGCCTCCTTCATCACCGGTCAGGTCCTCGCCGTCGACGGTGGACTGACGATCCAGCTCCAGGAAAATGTCGGTGTGCACCTCGGGCGCTACGTCCAGCAGCATCCCGATACCTGGTTCCCTTACTGATCCATATGGTTGCAGCATACGGCCGCGATTTCGACCGCACCGCCCTCGCCCGCCACGCTGGAGACCTCAGCGCGCTCGGTGGAGTGCGCAGCGTCATCCTCCAGGATGGCGCGGAACGCGGCATCCGCGCCCTGGAGTTTCGCACCGGCTCCGGTCTGGCGTTCGACGTACTCGTCGACCGCGCGATGGACATCGGCCCCGCCGAGCACGCTGGTCGGTCCTTCGGTTGGCGCTCCGCGACCGGGTTCCGTCACCCCGGGCTCCACGAGTATTCAGACGAGGGTGGACTCTCGTGGCTGCGTTCATTTTCCGGTCTGATCGCCACTGCTGGGTTGGACCATACGTTGTTCACGGCCGAAGTCGACGCGTCTCAGTACCACTATTCATATCGCAAGACCGTGTGGAACGGACTGCATGGTCGAGTAGCGAATATTCCAGCTCGACTCACGGGGTACGGCGAGGAGTGGGCTACCTCAGACCGCTGCGTCCTGTGGGCCGAAGGTGAGAT
>JAFAPL010000954.1 GCA_019247135.1 Chloroflexota bacterium
CGCATGTGAATCACTCGAAACCGCCTCCCCGGCGAGCAGCGCGCGAATAGTGCCCACCGCGCGTGCAAGCTCACTCAGGCTGGCGCGCGGGACGCCCAGGTTCTGGGCGCCCGTGTCCCCGACGCCGATGCCGAGGCGGATGCGACCCGGGGCGAGCTCATCCAGGGTTGCAAGCGAGCTGGCGATCACGCTCGGGTGGCGCCCAGCCAGATGGCTGACGCCCGGACCGAGTGCCATGCGGCTCGTCGAAACCGCGATTGCTCCGAGCAGCGTGTATACCTCGCGCCAGGCCAGGTGCGAATCGCTCAGCCAGAGGGCGTCGAAGCCGAGGTCCTCGACCAGGCGCGCGGTCGCGAGTACATGGCGGGCCGACTGCGACGCCGACAGTCCGACGCCGAACGTGACTCTCACCCTGTGGACACTGCTTGCGCCCACGGCGCCGGCGCGCCCCAGCGATTGAAGAACGTGGTTTCAGTAGTCGATAGCCGTTGCGTCTGTCCGAACTTTCCGCGCGGGTAGCCCATCGGAATGCACAGGTGGAACTCCATCTGTGATGGAATGCCGAGCAGCGCGTAGACACGCTGCATGACCTGGGGATGCAGGGTCGTCGGGACGGAGCCGATGCCGAGCGCGCGGGCTGCGAGCATCAGGTTCTGTACGCTCGGGATGATCGAGCTTGCCTGGCCAGCGCCGGTGGTGAAGGCGAGGATGATGCAGGGCGCGTCTTTGATCTCGTCCGCGAGCTGGGCCGCGGCGCGGTTGCTGGTCTGGTTTTCGGGGATCTCTTCGCGCGTGGTCCAGGGCTGATGTTCGTCGCGCCGTTTGGCCCACCACGCCTCGCGGTAAAGGGCGCCAAACTCGCGGATGAGAGTCTTGTCGGTCAAGACGAGGAAGCGCCCGGGTTGGCGATTGCCGCCGGACGGCGCTTTGGTGGCGGCTTCGAGGATCAGCTGGATGTCGTCGACGGAGATCGGGTCGGGTCGGAATTTGCGGATCGAACGCTGGGTGAACAGGGCTTCGGCCAGCGGCATGTCCAGACGCGAGGGGTCAGTGGGCATGCAGTCATTGTGCGTCGGCCCGAAAGTGGCCCGCGCGCGCAGGGGCGGCGAGTCTGCGGCCCGCCACCCCCACCCGCCACCCAGCCAGCCTACCCAGGCACCGTCACGCCAAGCGTCACGTGGAGCGTCACACGGAAGCGAGCTTCTGGCGGCGCGTCACCTAGAGCGTCACGCAAAGCGTCACGCGCCGAGCGAGCGTCACGTGGAGCGTCACGCGGCAAATCGATGCCCCGCTTTCGAGCGCAATCCCCGCGCAAGCTCGACGCTCGAGGTGCATCAGAACTGGCCAAGGTAAAACGACGTGCCCTGATCGTCCGTGCACGTCGACGTCAACCCGTACGGCGCCCGTATCGGATTCGTCGCCTGTCCACCTGCGGCGCGAACACGCGCCACGGCGGCTTCGATGTCGTCCACCTGGTACATCGGCACCACCGCCGGCGCGTCGTGGCCGCCCATCATTCCCGTCATCGGCACGACCTCCGGCACTTCCCAGCCGCCAGGCGTGCTGCCAGGACGGAAGCGCCAGCCCAGGACGGTCTCGAAGAATGCACGCGCGCGATCGGCGTCACGCGTCCCGATCGCGATGTAGGCGACCTGGCCTGAGCCAGCGGTGCTGATGGCGCGCCTGGACGGCCGGTAGCCCACCGGCGGCATGTAGAGCGCGAACGGCATGGCCTGATCGTCGACGCAGTTCGCGAGGCGGCCATACGGTTGATTCGTCGGCTCCTCGGCCTGTCCGCCGGCGCTGCGAACGCGCTCGACGCTGGCATCGACGTCATCCACGCAGAAGCACAGGAACAGCGTGCTCGCGGCCCGCGGGCCCCAGACTTGCGATCCGACCGCACGGAGCGAGGCGATGCCGTGCGACAGCGCCGTGCTCGTGACCTGCCGACTGTCCTGGTCAGCCGCCGGCGCGAACTGCCAGCCGAGCACATCGGCAAAGAACGTTGCCGCGCGGCCGGCGTCGCGTACCCAGAGCGAGACGTACCCTATGTCGCCCTCGCGCAGTGCGTCGGGAGCAGCCGTCGCTGGAGAACTTTCGGTTTGCAGTGGTTGGTTGGTCACAGGTGACTCCATGGACAGACCCAGCGCCCGCGCCACGCGCTCACGCAGACGCGCAGCGAAAGCCGGATCGGGTTGAACGGCGGATACGGGCATGCGCAGCGTCTCGAACGGATCAGGCATTCGTCGCCTCCCCCGTCGAATACGCACGACGGAACGCGGCTTTGGCACGCACCAGCAGTGCCTCGGTCGCATGCAGAGTTCGATCGAGAATGTCGGCGACGTCGGCCACCGGCAGATCGTCCAGGTAGCGCAACGTCAGCACCAGGCGGTGCTGCGGCGCCAGCTGTTGGAGCACGGATCTGGCCGTCAGCGCATCCAGCTCCACGTCCCACGGGTCTTCGTGTTCCGGCTCGCCCGACGCCACCGCGCGCAGGTATCGGTCCTGACGCGCCTCGCGCCGCCAGTGGTCCACCAGTTTGTGTCGAGCAATGCCGATCAGCCACGGAGTGGACGGAGGCGGGGCGTGGCCACGCTGGACCGCATCGACGGCGGCGAGGAACGTCTCCGCGGTGAGCTCCTCGGCCAGAGCGCTGCGGCCGCAGCGCGCGAGCAGGTACCCGTACACGTGTGGGAGCGCCGAGTCATAGACCGCGAGGAGCCCCGCCGCGTTTTGTTCGGCTGCTGAGGCTGAGCCGCTCACTCCCTTATGGTCGCTCGGCGCGGCGCAAATCCGACGCCGGGCGCCTGCCAGGAGCTCGGACGTGTCTATACGCTGGTTGGCGATGCGGATGGACGGGCGCGTCGCGATCGTGACGGGAGCCAATCACGGCATTGGCGAGGCGACCGCATGCGCGCTGGCGGACCGTGGCGCGCGCGTGCTCATCAGCTTTCTGCGAACCTCGGACCACTCGGACGACGCGCATGCCGTGCTGGAACGCATCCGCGCAGCCGGTGGCCAGGCGGACGCTCTCGAGGCCGACCTGCGCGATCCAGACACGCCCGGCCGACTGTTCGATCTCGCCGAGGCGACATTCGGGCCCGTGGAGATTCTGATCAACAACGCCACGGGCGGAGGACGGGACACGTTCCGCACGGAGCGCCTCGATCGCCACGGCCGAGAAATGCGACGCGTGAGCGCTGAGTCGGCCAATCGGGCGCTGGAGGTCGACGGGCGTGGCTCGGCCCTCATGATCGCGGAGTTCGCTCAGCGTCACATCGAGCGCGGAGCGACGTGGGGGCGTATCGTCGGGCTCACGTCGGGCGGACCCAACGGCTTTCCCGAGGAGGTTTCGTACGGCGCGGGCAAGGCGGCGCTCGAGAACTTCGCCATGTCCGCGGCGTTCGAGCTGGGCGAGTACGGCATCACATCCAATGTGGTGTATCCGCCGGTGACCGATACGGGCTGGGTGACCGACGCGGTACGCGAGTTTGTCGCGTCGAGCCCGGCGCACTTTCACGTCGCGCAGCCCGACGAAGTAGCCGAAGTGATCGTCTTCCTGTGCAGTGACGCGGCACGGCTCCTGACGGGCAACGTCATTCATTTGAGATGAGTGAGATAAGCTGCGCTCTGGCGCGCGGCATGGATCCCTCGATCGACGTCGACCTGGACGTACTGGAGCAAATCCAGCAACGCATCTTGTGGCTGGCAACGCGCATGGTCCACGAAGCCAACTACGAACGGCCCGCCACGGACGGCTCCAAAGTGGGCGGCCACCAGGCGAGTAGCGCCTCGGTCGTCTCGATCCTGACCGCGATGTATTTCGGCGGCTGGCTGCGAGCCGGCGACCGCGTGAGTATCAAGCCGCACGCGAGCCCGGTGTTCCATGCGGTCCAGTACCTCTTGGGCAACCTCGAGCCCGAGTACCTCAAGGGGCTGCGAGCGTTTGGCGGCCTGCAGGCGTATCCGAGCCGAACGAAAGACCCCGATCCGGTCGATTTTTCGACGGGGTCGGTCGGACTGGGCGCCACCGCGCCGATCTTCGCCGCGCTGACGGAACGATACGCGTCCACGCATTTCGGCAATTCGGAGCGGCGGCGGTACGTCGCCGTCGTCGGAGATGCGGAGCTCGATGAGGGCAACGTCTGGGAAGCGATCGGCGATGAAACGATTCGCGGCACCCGCCTCGGCAATGTGCTGTGCATCGTCGATCTGAATCGCCAGAGCCTGGACCGCGTAATCCCGGGCATCAAGGTGCAGGAGATGGAGGCCCTGTTCCACGGGATCGGCTGGCACGTGATCGAAGCGAAGTACGGTCGGTGCCTGCAGGCGGCATTTGCTCGGCCAGGCGGCGAGGCCCTGCGCCAGCGCATCGACGACATGCCCAACGAGGAATACCAGGAGGTTGTCCGTCTCAGCGGCACCGAAGCGCGCGAGCGGATGATCGAGTGCGCGGCGGCGGTTGCTCGAGATCAGCTGCGCACCTGTTTGGACCAGTTCAGTGACGCGGAGTTGCCCGCCCTTCTTGGAGATTTGGGCGGGCACGATTTGCACGAGCTGTTGGTCTCGTTCTCAGCGGCCGATCGCGAGCCTGGTCGACCAACCGTGCTGTTCGCGTACACGATGAAAGGCTGGCGGCTGCCGTTCATGGGTGATCCGCTGAATCACGCCGCGCTGCTGAATGCCGAGCAGATTGCCGTCTTGCGTGAGCAGCTCGGTGTATGCGCCGATGAGGAATGGGCGCGATTCCCGGCAGATTCGCCGGCTGGCCGCCTCTGCGGCGAGGCGACGGCGCGGCTGTATCCGTGTGGTCCGCGGCCGCCCGCGCGGGCGACACCGATCCAGCCGGCCGACGTGCCAGATACGCTGGATTCGCGTGTGCCGCGCGTGACGTCGTCGCAAGAAGTATTCGGCAATGCGCTGGTCGAATTGGCGCGCATGGGCGGCAAAGTCGCCGAGCGGATCGTGACCGCCAGCCCCGACGTGACCATTTCGACGAGTCTGGGCGGGTGGGTCAATCGGACTGGAGTCTGGGCCGAAAACCCCGCCGAGGCGCCGGCGACGGCAGTTCCGCGACTACTCCGCTGGGAACCTGGCCCGGGTGGACAGCACATCGAGCTCGGCATCTCGGAAATGAATCTGTTCATGCTGCTCGGCCAGCTCGGACTCAGCCACGAGATGAATGGCGAGCTGCTCCTGCCCGTCGGCACCGTCTATGATCCGTTCGTCTGCCGCGGACTGGATGCCCTGATTTACGGGACGTACTCCGGCAGCAAGTTTGTTTTTGCGGGTACGCCCGCCGGCGTCTCACTGAGTCCGGAGGGCGGCGCGCACCAGAGCGCGATCACCGCTTCGATCGGTCTGGAGTTGGCGGGCACCCGGGCGTATGAGCCGTGCTTCGCACGCGAGACGGAGTGGTGCCTGCTCGAAGGTCTTCGGCAATGCCTCGACCGTGAAAACGGCCTCAGCACGTATTTGCGGCTGAGCACCAAACCGGTCGAGCAAGCTGCGTTCGATGCCGTGCTCGAGCGCATCGAGGAAGCGGAGCTCCGACGCGACGTGCTGCGCGGTGGATATCGGCTTTTCGAATCCGCTGTCAGTAACGGCCCACGTGTAATGATGGCCGCGTGTGGGGCAATCGTTCCAGAGGCTCTTGAAGCAGCGCACGAATTATGCGACGAAGGCGTCGGTGTCACAGTATTGAATATCACCAGCGCGGATGCGCTGTACGCCGGATGGCAAGCCAGCAATCTGGCAGGCGTGCGGTCCTCACGCGTGCCTTCCTCCAGCGGACATGTGGAGGACCTGATTCGGCCGGATGAACGGCGACTCCCGCTGGTGACTGTCCTGGATGGCGCCAGCCATATGCTCGCGTTTCTCGGTTCGATCTTCGGCCAGCCGACTGTTTCGCTGGGAGTGGATCGGTTCGGGCAATCCGGCGCTCGAGCGGATCTGTATGCGTACACCGGTATCGATTCGGCCCACATTTTCAATGCCGCCCTGGCAGCTCTCGCGCGAGGCGAACGCGCCTGACGCTGCCGCAGCTGTTCGCCCTCTTTTTTCGAGTCGGTATGGCGTTCGGAGCAGGGACCGGCATGACCGCGTATTTGCAGCAGGAGCTCGTCAACCACCGCAAAGCCATCGCACGCGACGAATTCATGACACTGTACGGTCTGGCGCGCATCGTGCCGGCAGGGACGATGACGGCGCTGGCCGTCGCAATCGGCTTCCGCTATCGCGGCATTCTCGGAACGATTGTGGCATTGGTGGCGATGATCCTTCCGTCGTTCGTGCTGACCGTCCTGCTGACCATTGCCTACTCGGCACTGAGTGGGACCGAGGCATTTCGCGTCCTGAACGTCACCTTGATGCCAGCAGCACTGGCGGTGGTGGTTGTTTCCGCGTTTCGAATCGGTGAGGAATTCTTCAGACCATCGGTGGAGCTGGTGCTGGCGATACTCGCCTTCGTGGGTGTGCTCGTCGTCGGATTGAATCCGTCATTTCTGTTGATTCTTGGCGGATTAGTCGGCGCGGTGGCGATTCGGCGCTGGTGAGTTTATGGGACATGCTGGCCACGCTCGCGGTGGCGAACGTGCTCGCGTTCGGCAACGGGACGGTGATGGCGGCGGTACTGCAGAACGATTTCGTCCAGCGGTCGCATGCGCTGACGAATGAACAATTGCTGTATGCGTTTGCGCTCGCGCGAGTGACTCCCGGTCAGGCAAACCTGTATGTGGCGTCGATCGCGTACATGATGTTCGGGCTGCCCGGCGCAGTTTTGAGCATGGTCGTGATTGCGCTGCCGGGCTACGGGATGATTCCGTTGCTGCGCAGTTATGAGCGGCTACGCGGCAACTTGTTGGTCCAGCGATTCACGCGCGGTCTGGCGTGCACGGCCGTCGGATTGCTGCTCGCGACGACGTGGAACCTGAGTCGTGATTCGCTGAACGTACCGGTGGCGTGGATCGTGCTCGGGGTGGCACTGGCGCTGATGCTGTTCACCCGGCTGCCGATGCTGGTCAGCCTCGTGCTCTCGACAGTCTTCGGCGCGGCTCTGGTTCTCTTGGCGCCTCAGCTCAGCTGAGCGACGTCGCCTGCGCGTAGTGACCGTCAGACGGGCGGGCAATGCCCGGCGTTGGCAGGTGCGCGGTCAAGAGGATCGCGCCTTGCCGCAACGCTTCATCCAGAATGCGCTTGCGGGATGCAGCGGACTGCTCGGGCAATAGATCAAATGCTGGCGACCATTCAGGATGGTCGAGCTGCGCGTGATGGTGGAGCAGGTCGCCCGTGTAGATCGCCATGTCGTGTCCCGACGTGAGCGCCACGCACACGTGGCCCGGCGTATGGCCCGGCGACGAAATGAGCCGCACGCCTGGCAGAATTTCGACTTCGCTGTCCACCAGTTCGACGACATCCTTCAGCGGCGGCAATTTTCTCGACAGAAATGGCCGCTCCTCGATGGCCTCCGGGGTGGTCCAGTACTCCCACTCGCCACGCCAGATCCAGTAACGCGCGTTCGGAAACGTCGGCACATGAGAATCGCCTGACGGGATTGTGGCTCCGCCGACGTGGTCGCCATGTGCGTGACTGACGATGACCGTGTCAATGTCACCTGGAGCGAGCCCTAGCGCGCGCAAATTGTCAACCAGGTAACCCGAGCCGCCGCCGTACCGATCCATGAGGAACGGCTCATCGCGCCCACTCCCGGTATCGATGAGGATGCGGCGGTCGCCGGTCCGGATCAGCAAACAGTTGACCGAGAAGGGCACGCGGCCCTCGTCCAGCTCCACCTGCTGGCGCCACGCCTCGGGCTGTTGTGGGCCGAACATGCCGGCGGGATCCATCTTCAGCAGCCCATCCGAGACGACCGCAAGCTCGAGCGCGCCGATGCGTAGCGTACTCATGCGTGCGCGGTCTGCTAGTCCTCGCTGAGCCGGTGCTGGTCGACCAGCCACCTGGCGAAGCCAAACCGCTCGATGTCCAGCAAGGTCATGGCTGAGCGGAGTGGAGGACGGGGGACAGGAATCGGCTCGCCGCGCTGGACGTGCTCGAGGATGTAGCGCACGCGCTGTTCCTCGAGCTGGTCCATGGCTTCGCCGGGCGTGTCGGCCTCGCTGACGCAGCCGATCTCGGGGTAGGCGGCGAAGCGGCGCCAGGTGCCATCTGATCGCTGAGCAGAGTAGGCGACCAGCTTGTAGGGGATGGCGAGATACTCTTCGAGGCGCACGCTTTGTCTCAGTCTACGGCCACGTGACGCTTGCCGTGACGCATGTCACAACCGTGACGCTTCACGTGACGCCCTGCGTGACGCTTGTGATCGCGAGGTGACGCCGATGTCACAGCCGTGACGCTTCACGTGACGCTCTGCGTGACGCTGCCTGGGTACGCTGGCACGGGCGGCGGGTGGGGGTGGTGGGCCTACAGCGGTCCGTTCAGCGCCGGATCGAGCTCCGGGTGCTCCACGAACGCTTGCCGCAGCTCACGCGTCGATTCCACCCAATCAGCATCCGGCGGCAGGATCACGCCACCCGAGCGCACGCGATACACCGTCGGGTCATCCACTCCCGGCGGCACCGTACCGTACTTCATGTGTGCCTGCACCGCCGCGATCAGTCGACGGCGGACGCGGATCACCATGGCGTCAGTCGTGCCCAGGTGTTCCTGGCTGCGGTCGTAAATCGGGCCCATGCTGCCGGTCATTGCCGCGTCTTGCATGGCAATCCCGTTGATACCCGTGTAGCCCGCCGGCCCGTCGTTGCGTCGCTGGACTTCGCGGTCCATGAGAAAGTCGTTGCTGAGGTTCTGCTCGGGTCGGAAGCGTCCGTACCAATCTGTGGTGTTGGGCAAGATGTTTCCCCGAATCGCGAGCGGACTTGCGCCGCCGGCAACGTTGCGTCCGACCACCATTGAGAAATTCATGGTGTGGTTGTCGTCCATGGGGACGCGTGCTCCGCCGCCCTTTTTGGTGCCGAGCACGCCTGGCGGCGTGAACGTATAAAAGGGAAAACACCACTGCGCGATGCGCCAGTACACTTGCCCGGCTCCGGCGACACGGCGTGCGCCGTAAGCCGCGCCGCCTTCGGTGTCGATGACTTCGAAATGGGCGGTCTTGTCGCGGAGCTGGTACTCGGAAAACGTGCCCGGGATCTGGTCCTCGGCTTTCAGCCCGCCATAGTGCAGAAATCCGACGTGTGTCGTGTCGATGTCACCCTCGAGGATCTGCAGCCAGTTGCTCTCCAGCTGCATGGCGCGCACGGTCGTCTCCGCCGCCGCGTCCATGTTGCCTTCGTGATCCGGTAAGGGAGGCGGAGTGGTGCGCCCACCCATGTACGTCCAGATGATCCCGCCACGTTCCTGACACGGATACGTCACCGCCTTGACTTTCGTCTTGAAGTCCGATTCGGCCGGCTCGTTCGGCATGTCGATGCAGTTGCCGTC
>JAFAPL010001048.1 GCA_019247135.1 Chloroflexota bacterium
AGCCGCTTGATCTCAGAGGAGGGTCGGCAGTAGCGCTTTCGCACGCGCCAGTCGAGCTTCGCCCAGAGTAGCGTGTTTGGCGACGTGGGCCGCCACGTCAAAGTGCAATGGATCCGCAAACTGCTTCGGAGCGATGCGCTCCGGCGCCAGCAGGCAGAGATGAACCGCAATCCACCCGATCTCCATCAACGCCCGCGTCCGCGAGAGACGGGCCAACTCGAGCGGGGTCAGTCGGACAGCTTCGGCGTACGCGCGCAGGAAAGTTTCAGCGCACTCGACGCCGAGAGAAGTCGAGGTTTCGGCCGTCAGAAAGTCGGCGGCGGGCATCAGCCGGATCGTCCCAGCCGCTGTACTCCAGGTCGAGCACGCAGATCTGGTCATCGTCAGTCACCAGGATGTTGTGCGGAGCGAGGTCTGCTGTTGAAAAGCGCCAGCCGGTGCGCGGGATCGGAGTGTCCTCGGCACCACGGAGCGCCTCGCGGATAAGCGACTCGATCTTGGTTTGCCAATTCGTATGGGCCAACAAACGATCCTCCATCAGGGCGGCGTGTGCTATGAATTGGGCAAGTCGGGCGCGCGTGCCGCGCACCATATCCGCGAACGAGAACGTCGCCGGAACGGAGGTGCGGAAGTGCGCGGCGCCGGGCAGATCGGGGGCGATGTCGTGGAGCTTCGCAGCAAAGTTGGCGATACGCGTGACTGCAGACGACGTCAGGGCCGAGCCTGGCCCAGTCGCGCCGGGTTCGTATGAGTACACGGCGAAGTTGTGCTCGTTATCCCGCAGGAGCGGAGTCGGCAGCTCGAGAATGCCGTGGGCGCGCAGGAATACGAGCGCCGTGAACTCACGATCGAGTCGGTGTCGATCGTCCTGGTAGTAGGTCTTCACCACAACCTCGCGCCCGTCGGCAGACCAGACGTGCTGGAGTTGGTTGTTGTGGGCCTGCCAGGGCTCGATTGCCTCGGCGCGGACCACCTGGAGCGCGAGATCAGCCTTGAGGCGGCGCTCGGCGGACGGAGTCAGCACGAATATGCCTAGAACGAGGCGCGCGTGGGGATCGTTGCACGGCGGCATCGGTGCGGCGGAGACGACCGGCGCGCACTCCGCAGGCGTCACTCGGGATCACCTCACCGATCAGCAGAATCGTCCATTGGTTCCAGCCCGGGGTGGCAACGCGCCGATGACCGTGGTGGCGCAGATACCCGCGGATCAGCTGGCGCTTATGCAGAAGGTGGCCGCGCCGAGCGCGGCGTGCGCTGCGGTGGGTCACGGCGCGACTAGCGTTCAGAACGTTTGCTAGCCTCTTCCAGGTCCTCCTGAAACTTGCGCGCAAGCGCCTCGGCGACAAAGTCGGGGATGTGAGCAGCGAGCACGGCGCGCGTGACGGGCGCGTCCGTCATCGCAACTGCTACTTCGATTGGCACCTGGAGGCGGCCGTCGGTGGGCAACTCAATGTTGAATGGGTGAATGACGCCGCTGTCGGGGTTGAGCCACTCGGCGTTCACGTGGATCTGCGTCGGCTTGTACCGCCATCGCGAGTCCAGATAGTGCAGCATCCCGTCGTAGCCGGGCCCGGACCAAACCGCCACGCCCGCGGGGAACGTATACGACCAACTCAGGTTGCGCGCGCTCAGCGATGATCCCTGGTTCTCCGTGCGGATCGAGATATTCTCGCGGCTGCGCAGGTACATCCCGCTCGGCGTGTTCGTCAGCGGCATGAGTGTTGTCGCCGATTGCAGCGGCATCATCATGTCGCTCGCGAACCCGATCTGAAGCTGCGGGCGCTTAACGGCCGCGGGGGGCGGATTGTGGTGGACCGTGACCTGGCCGACGTTGGTGACGTTGCCAAACACGCTTGAACCGAGTACCGCCGCCGCGAACAGTTCCGCCACCTCGGGCGCGGACTCAGGGTGTTCCCCCGCTTCATGCCGTTGCTTCAGTGCGTGCAACCGATCGACGCTGTACGCCTCCTCATCGTCGTCGATGACCTTGTGATGAGCGGGGCACATCAGCAACAAATTGTCGAAGGCGTGCCGCTCTTCGTCTGATTGGCTCGGGTCATATCGGGGACCATCTGGGCTCGCGGCCTTGATGTGACAGACCTCACCGGTGACCACGCTTTCAACAACGAGGCCGGCGGTGCACTTGGGAAAGGCGCAGCAATTGTTGGACAGAGCGAAAAGCCGCTTGATGGTCGCCGTCTTCGGTTGGCCCGTGCGTGGCATAGCTACCCAGGACACTCCGGTCGCCAGAGCCAGCGCGGAAAGTGCGCGATCGCTCGGATGTACGGATCGCCGTAGAGCTATGTACGCGCCTGCGCCACCCCATCAAGTCGTTCGATTCGACACGCCCGCGTGGTGCACCGTGTACCGCAGCAGCGCCACCGCCGCGTTGCGCTCGATCTCCAGGACGTTCATCGATTCGTTCGGTCGTACCGTTCCTTCGACGCCCACCTGGAGGACCCCTTCGCCGGCGCAGCGAGCACACACCCGATCCAGTTGACCGAGCTGCGAGAGCCCCCCTCGGGAACGCGGGCCTTGGGACACGGTTAGCACCACCGTCGCCGGCACCCTGAGGACGCGCCGAGCAGATCCGCGCGCCGCGAATGACTTCCCGTTTCACCGGCACACGCACTTTAGATCCCCAAGCCCGCCATGTGCGCTCATTCGCCGGCGCCATGATTATGTCCGCGACCACCGGTCGGGGCGGCGCCAGTCTACCGGTCGCCAAAGCCTCTGCGTGCGGACTAGCTCGCGGCGGCAAGTCACCGAGCGAGCTCAGTCCGAATCTGCGCAAGAACACGTCAGTCGTGACCAGAAAGGCCGGCCGCCCACGGCCGCCCAAGCGCGCATCGTCGGCGATCAGTTTGCGGGCGAGCAAGGTATCGATGACGCCCGTGCTGTCGGTGCCACGAATATGGGTGATATCCGTGCGGGCCACCGGCTGTTCGTAGGCAACGATGGCCAGCACCTCCGGGTGGCGGGTCGCCTGGTCGCGCTTCTTCTCGGACGTGAGCTCCGCCGTGGACCGCGGGATTCGCTCAAGCGCCTTATCAGGCTAGTAGGATGTCATGGCAGCATTGCTGAATGCTCGCAGAGGTCCGGTACAGTGCGGCTCGATGAAGAAGCTGTACCGGGTGAAGTTGACAGCGGAAGAGCGAGTGCACTTGCAGGAGTTGCTGTCGAAGGGCAAGGCGGCGGCTCGGACACTGACGCATGCGCGCATCCTGCTGAAGACTGATGAAAGCGTGGATGGCCCGCGGCTCACCGACGAGGAAATCGCTGCCGCGCTCGATGTCAACCGCTCGACAGTGGAGCGCGTCCGCATCCGCTGTGTTGAGGATGGCTTCGAGGCAGCGCTTCGCCCACGACCATCGCGCCAGTTGCATCCGCGCAAGCTGGACGGAGTCCAAGAGGCACGTCTGGTCACGCTGGCGTGCAGTCCGGCGCCGAAGGGGCGTGGGCGGTGGTCGCTGCGCTTGCTTGCCGACAAGCTTGTGGAACTGGAGATCGTGGACGATATTTCGTACGAGACGGTGCGACAGACACTTAAAAAAACCAACTCAAGCCTTGGCTGAAACAGCAGTACTGCCTGCCACAAGCACCGAGCGGCGAGTTCGTGTACCACATGGAGGACGTGCTGGACGTCTACATGCGGCCCTACGATCCGCTGCGGCCGCAAGTCTGCCTGGACGAGACCAGCCTGCAATTGTTGCGCGAAACGCGCATCCCGCTGCCGATGGCGCGCGGTCGGCCAGCTCGCTTCGACTACGAATATGAGCGCAATGGAGTGTGTGCTCTGTTCATGCTCAACGAGCCAATTCGTGGCTGGCGAGAAGTCGTGGTCGCCGACCAGCGCACTGGAGTCGACTTCGCACACGTCATCAAACACCTGGTCGACGTCCATTACGCCTATGCCGAGAAGATCGTGCTGGTCATGGATAACCTGAACACGCATACGCCGGGATCGCTGTACGAAGCCTTCGAGCCAACCGAAGCCAGACGCCTGATTGACAAACTGGAGATTCATTACACGCCCAAGCACGCCAGCTGGCTGAACATGGCCGAAACCGAGCTGAGCGTGTTGACCACCCAGTGTCTAGATCGCCGCATCGAGGACAAAGCCACATTGCTCGAGGAGGTCACTGCCTGGATGCACGAGCGCAATGTGTACCAACGCACGATCGATTGGCGGTTCACGACCCCAGATGCGCGCATCAAACTCAAGCGACTCTACCCGGCGATCCTGCCATGACGGTCCACTAGCCGAAACCAGGCAACACGGTTGACCGAATCTTGCACTGCCACTGGCCGGTGCGCGAGGGTTCGCCGCACGAACACCTGAGCGCTCAGCTGAAGTGGATTGCGATTACCGTTCGCCAGTGATCGCCGCGATCGCTTGTGGACTCCAATCGCCCATACCAAGGCCGAAGAATTCGGCCATCTGGGCCACCTGGTGATCGGACATGATCCTGCCTGCCTGCACATAACAGCCGCGCTCCTGCGCAGCTCTGAGTAGCGGTGTCAGCCCAGTCTGGATCACCACGTCGGCAACGATGGCATTCGACTCGAGTGGCTCGCACTGAAACGGCAGGGGATCGCCGGCACGCATTCCAACCGGGGTAGCGTTGATAATCAGGTCAAAGCCACCTGGATCGGCGGGGTGCACGCGCGCCCGATAGCCAGCATCCAGGAGGCGCTGAGCCAGACTCGCCGCCCGACCCTCATCGATATCCCAAACGGCGACTTCTCTTACTCCGGCGTGCGCGATCGCGAACGCAATAGCGGACCCCACGCCGCCCGAGCCGACCACGAGTGCGCGGCGCCCGGTGATCCGCTGACCTCCAGCGCGAAGTCCGCTCACAAGACCCTCACCATCGAGAATGTCACCGTAGGCCCGCCCGTCCCGGTCGAACCTGACAACATTGACCGCGGCAACTTGCCCAGCGCGTTCGCTGATGTCGTCCAGAAGCGCAAGTACCGCCGGCTTGTGTGGAATCGTCACAATCAGGCCCTGTACATTGCGAATCGTGCGCAACCCGTTGAAGAAGGTCGCCAGTTGCGCTGCCTCGACATGGCACGGGAGGCAGACGCAATTCACTCCGTTGCGCTGGAACAGAGCGGTCCAGACGCCAGGTGCCCGCACCTGCACGATTGGATCGCCGACCACTCCAAGGAGGCGGGTCGAGCCGTTCACGACCAGCGGCGTCACGCCGATTCTTGCGTTGTGAGCAGGTAGGCCAGGGCGTAGATCGTACTGTCAGCGGCCCTCACCCCGCGAGCTGCTACTCCTGTGGCCCGTGCGACGCGAGATCCAAGAACATCGACACGCACGGTGGCTGGCGCGACCATGCGGTTGTCACTGCCGACCGGCGCCGGCAGCATCCTGGCTGACTTCCCTCACGCCGTGACCCAGCCGAACTCTGACGCAATCAGGACGGGCCTACCTCGGTACATGCGCAGACCTTCGGGCACGCCGTACTGCCGCGATAGTTCGTCATGTTGCGCTCTCGTGACTTCGAGGCGAACCGGGTCCATGTGCGCGTCAAGCGCCGCGGCAAAGGCTCTCTCGATGCGATCGACCAGACCGTCTTCTATGGGTGCAGCGTAGTACCACTTCCAGTTCATAAAGGGATGCTTCCCGCCGGCCGTAGGCGAAGGCATCAATGCCGCGTCCGGCAGCCGTGCTCAACCGAATGCGGGTCACGGGTTAGCGTTTTTCGAGATCGGGAGTGACTACAGCTGCGTCGATCATCGGCTCCAAACGTCGTCAGTTGATCACGCTTCTTGTTCCGGCCGCGCCAGCCCAGCGCCCGGCAAGCGCGGTCCCGAAGACCTGAGCGATAGCCACGCTCAGGAACGACGAAGCCGCGTATGGACGATCGTTCACGTAGGGCTCCAGCGGAGGACCACCCGTCGCTGCGCGTCCGCGGCTCAGCGCAACCGGATCCACCTCCAGCAGTAACACCGCGGTGCAGCGCTCCTCGTCGGCTACAGGATAGAAGACGTGCGCGGCGCCAAATGACAGCGGAGACCGCTGCAACCGAGCCGGGTGCTTGGCGAGCAAGAACCCGAGGTCGGTCGCTGGCTGGTACGTGGTCGTAAGTGTAAGCAGCATTGTGTCGTCGCAACGACGAAAAAGCGCCCACGACGCGCTGCGCGTCGGAACGCCCGGGCGGATTTATAGCAGCGCCGCTTGCAGTGGACAAGCTACAGGACGGCAGTCAGCCGCGTCGCCCGGTCGTGTTGGAGCGGACCCAAATACAGTTGTGCTCGCTTTGCGCTCGTGTGCATAACCAGGCAGCCGCTCCACAGAGAACCACGAGCACTGCGCACGTCGCCCGCGTCCGTCGACGCTCCAAATCCGTATTAGCGAAAAACGCTAGCTGCGCCAGGCGGCGGTTCGCGGTGCGTCATCTGCGGCAAGTAGCGGCAAGTAGTGCTCGGCGAAGATCTGTCCAACCAACTCGCGCCGGCTGGGCCCCCGAGTTTGTCGAAGATGGTTTCAAATTATCCTGCATTGTGTCGACGCTCGGGCAGAGACGGTCCACAATTTCGGCTGTGGATAGACCTCGAAGTACAAGCAGCAGATCTCGCGTCCGTCTCCGGCTGCATGCGGCTGAAGTGTCGCGCGGCTGGCGCTGATGGGCGGTGCAGCCGCTCGTCAGCGCCAGCGAGTTATGCCGCGGGTTTGATGTTCTGGTTCAGGCGGAAGAGATTTGCAGGGTCGTACTTCGCCTTGAGGGCGGCCAGCCGGGAGTAGTTTGGCCCGTATGCAGCCCTCACTCGGTCCTCGCCGTCATCGCCGACACCGAGGAAATTGACATACACACTGCCAGGCGAAAACGGCTGGACCGCGTCCCACATACCGCGCGCCCAGGCAATATTCTCAGCGTCCCGGGTGGGATCGGTCCAGGATGAGATCGCGTTCAGGGAGTACATTGCATTTCGCAGCGGATACGCAGTGCTCTCCGTGTCCACGCGATTCGTCGCGCCGCCGTAGAACTCGATCAGAGCCGCCGTCAATGGCGATGGAATCGACGCAGCCCCGTCGATGATCGTGTCGAGCACATCGTCATTGATGTCGCGCAGGATCGAAGATTTCCAATAGATGCGATTACCCGGCGGATTCAGACCATCGAGCATTTTCTGCGCGGCGACGTAAGGCATCGGCTGCATCATGTCAGCTACGGGCGGTCCGAAGTTGCGCAGGGGCGCGAACAGGGTCTCACCCTCCTCGGTAGGGCCGTGATGGAAGCCGATCACGAGGACAACTGGCACGCCGTCGGGCGAAGTGCCTAATCCAGCGTATGCGCTGGCATTCTCGGGCGCACCTTGTGTGAACTCGCGATAGGCGCGGAGGACGTCGTGCGCCATTTGTCGCGGCCAGATCAGAAGGCCGGCGTACACGGTGCGATCGACCGGGTGGAGCTGATATTCAAACGACGTCACCACACCGAAGTTGCCACCACCACCGCGTACGGCCCAGAACAGGTCCGCATTCTCTTGTGCGCTGGCGGTGCGGAGTTC
>JAFAPL010001093.1 GCA_019247135.1 Chloroflexota bacterium
TCCCGGCCTGGTCGAAGTTGGCTCCAGCCAAACGCGCGCACATTCTTGCTCGGGCGGCCGCGTGTGTTCGCGACCATCTGGACGACGTCGCTCAACTGCTGACCAGCGAACAGGGCAAGCCGATACGCGACTCGAAGATCGAAGCCGATCGCTTCGCCGAGAACATCGACATCTACGCCGGTCTCGTGCTTGGTGGGGCGCCGTCAGGTCGGCACGTGCCGCTGCCGTCGCAGCACGCTATCGGTCTGGTGGTGCGCCGGCCGTTGGGCGTCGTCGGCGCCATCATCCCGTGGAACTTTCCGTTGACGCTCCTGGCGAACAAGATCGCGCCCGCGATGGCGGTTGGCAATACGGTCGTGGCCAAGCCCGCGAGCACCACGCCGTTGAGTACGCTGCGCCTGGCCGAGCTCATGCACGAGGGCGGGCTGCCGGCGGGGGTTCTGAACGTCGTGACCGGGCCCGGGGGCGTTGTCGGCGAGGAGATCATTCGCAATCCGCTGGTGCGCAAGATCGGCTTCACTGGAGAGACCGGCACGGGCAAACAGGTGGCCAGGTCAGCCGCCGACGAGCTGAAGCACGTCACACTCGAGCTTGGCGGATCCGACGCGGCCATCGTGTGCGAGGACGCCGATCTGGATCTCGCAGCCAAGAACATCGCCATCGGACGATTTTTCAACGCCGGCCAGGCGTGCCTGGCCATCAAGCGCGTGTTCGTCATGGACAGTGTGGCCGACGAGCTCATTGACAAGATCGCGGCGCGCGCCAGGCGATTGAAGCTGGGCAGCGGCACGGATACATCAGCGCAGATGGGTCCGCTGCACACGGAAAAACAGCGCGCGGAGATAGAGGCACAGCTGGAAGACGCGGTTTCGCGGGGTGGCCGCGTCGTCGCCGGCGGCAAGCGCCCGTCTGGGGCTGACTTCGAGCGCGGGTATTACTTCGAGCCGACCGTCGTCATCGACGTGCCGGAGGGCGCCCGTGTGTGGACCGAAGAGACCTTTGGACCGCTGTTACCGATCATGCGCGTTGGCTCGCTGGACGAGGCGCTCGAAAAAGCCAACAGCTCCGAGTACGGGCTGGGCTCGAGCATTTTCACGCGGGACATGGCCAAGGCGCAGCGCGCGATCGACGAGCTGGAGGCAGGCTACACGTGGGTGAACGCCGTGCAGATCGCACACGACGAGCTGCCATTCGGCGGCACCAAGCACAGCGGCTACGGAAAAGAGCACGGCACCGAAGTACTGGACTACTACACCGAGCAAAAATCAGTCGTTCTGGCCCAGTAACCCGACTATTTCACGCGGCTGCGCGCTGCTTACAAGTCAGGCGCAATCGGTCTAATCGCCGCCTGACCGAGCGGCAACGGGCTGGGCTTGCAGTTCCGCATGCGGGCTGTGTGTCGGCCGCAACGCCGACGCCACCGCTGCCACGAGCGTGATCCCGACTGACACGAGAAAAGCCTGATGCAAGCCATCCTCGAACGCGTGCAGCGCGTCGGGCATGTCGCCCATCCCACCGCCAAACAGAAAGACTCTGAACATCACGTCTTCAGGGATGCGGCTCAACACGAGGGGGAAGGCGATCGAGATGCTCAGCATCTGGCCGGTGTTCATCAGCATTGTGTTGACCCCCGACGCGATGCCGCGCTGGCGCGGCGTGACCGTGCTCATCAGCGCGTTCACGTTAGGCGAGTTGAAGAGGCCCGAGCCGCCGCCCATGATCGCCATGTACAGCGCGATCAGCCAGTACGGTGTCGTCGAGACGACGGTGCTCAACCCATATAGCCCAACTCCCGAAACAAGCAGACCAGCCGTCGAGAGGATGCGCGAGCCGTATCGGTCCGACAGGTAGCCCGACACCGGCCCGACCAGCAGGAAGGCGGCGCCGAACGGGGTCATCATCAAGCCAGCCGTGAGTGGGTCCTGACCGTAGGGGCCTTGCAGGAAGAAGATCAGCACGAACAGCACCGCGCCACGGGCGAGTCCATTGAGCGCGCTCGCGAGCGCCGCGATGGCAAACAGACGATTCTCGAATAGCCGCAAGTCGAGCATCGGCTGCGGTGCGCGAAGCTCCACGACGAGGAAACCGACCAGGGCAATAAGGGCCACGACGAAGAGCGCGTACACGACGGGCATCGGCAGCATCGGGAACGCGAGCAGCGACAGCCCCATAAGGAGGCTGCCGAGGCCGACCACGAAGGTAATGCTCCCGGCGAAGTCGAAGCGCTGGTGTGCGGGAAACATGAGTGGTTCGCGCAGACGCCATATGCCCCAGATAGTGCCGAAGATGCCC
The DNA here is from genome assembly GCA_019247135.1 of Chloroflexota bacterium. Next base: position 2,293 of record JAFAPL010001093.1, read on the forward strand.
AGCGGGACATTGATCAGGAAGACCCAGCGCCACGAGATTGCGGTGAGCAGTCCGCCAACGACGGGCCCGAGCAGAAAGCCCGCGGCGCCCGCGACCTGATTCACGCCCAGGCCGAAGCCGACTCGACCATGCCGAAAAGCGTCGGCAACGATGGCCGTGCTGTTGGTGATCAGGAGTGCGCCACCCACGCCCTGCACGATGCGATACGCGACCAGGTCCCACCCGTGGAATTGAGGTTGGGAAAAGCCGGCCAGGAGTGAGCCGAAGGTGAAGACAGCGAAACCGGCGACGTACAGGCGTTTTCGGCCCACCATGTCCGCTACTCGCCCAATTACGGGCACGAGCGCGGTGGTGATCAGCAAGTAGGCCAGCAGGACCCACATGATCGTGAGGAAGCTCGCGCCCAGGCTCGTGAGAACGTCGGGCAGGGCAATCACGAGCGACGAGCCCTGCAGAGCCGCGAGCAGCGCGCCGACCGTGGTCACTGAGAGCGCGACCCACTGGTACCCGGAATCACGATCGAGTTCGCTGGACACCTCCGGGGACTATAGCCTGGAAGGACCCGAGGCACGTGGACGCGCAATGTCGTGGCGTGTCCGGCCGCCAGGTTTCGCGGCATTCGACACATTGTCGAAACGGATCGCCCGAGGCTGCGTTGGGTATGCGTAGAATGGTCTGGAGGCCCTCACGGAGGAGACATGTCGAGCAAGAGAGTGACAGCGGCTCACTGGGCGGGCATTGCGGCGGTGCTCCTTGGCGCCGTGATGTTTGCTCAGGTGGCCGCCGCTTCGGACAACAGCACCTACGCGGCCTCGCAAGTCGTCGCACAGGTGCCAACGCCAACCCCCTTCCGCTTCCTGACGCCGACACCCATCGTGCCCCGCAGCACGACCAGCACGACCACCACCTCGACGAGCACTACGGCCCCGCGCACGGGTGGCTTCCCGCTCGAGTTGGCGCTGCCGGCCCTGGCAGGTGGCTTGACGGCAATCGGTGGCGGGTCTTTCCTTCTCCGGCGTAAGACCGCCCGCTGACTGGCGCCGACGCGCGCTGGGCGTCGGGCTGATCTTGCTCGGCGTTGGTGGCGTGTGGCTCGGCGTCGATACATTCCTCGAGGCCTGGTCGACCAACCAGGCCTTTCAAGGTTCAACGGACGCGCAGCAGCTCGCACGCGAGGCGGTCGAGCCGACGCCAATCTGGCTGGCGCCCGCTACGCCCGAACCATTACCAAGTGATCTCGCCGCCCTGCCGACCGCCGTCCCGCCATCCGCGCCGATACTCGCCGCCCCCACGCTCGAGGTCTCACCCACACCCACACCCGCGCGCACGGCGAGAGCCGATCAGCTCTCGCTCGACAGCTCGGATTTCCGCTTCCTCGACCCGCCCGAGCCGGGCGCGCACGCCCGCATCGCGATCAGTCTCACCAACCACGCGGACGTGTCGAGCGGGCGCGTCCTCCTGGGCGTGAACGCGAACTGGTTCGATGCCTACTCGATCATCGGTACGGCGCCGGGCGTGTCCGACGACAGTACTGACGAGAACGGGCTGCGCACGTTCAGCTTCCCACCCGTCGGGCCAGGCGCAACCGCCACCTACGAGCTGCACGTCACCTCAACCGAGGAAGGCACCACCGCGCCGAAGTTGAGTGTCCTGGTCGCTTCGGGCGATTCGATTGGCGATGCCTCGCCGAGCACGCAAGCGCCACCCCCGCGGCCCGGTCCAGTGATGGCCATCGACATTCCGCGGCTCAAGATGCACACGGGAGTGCTGCAAGCCGAATGGGAGGCGCCACCATTCGCCGTCGGGCAGATCAAGCGCACGGCGCACATCACCGAAGGCAACACGGTCCTGGTCGGTCACCTCACGGGCGCGGCTGGCAACGTGTTCCAGCATCTCGACCAGCTTCAGCTCGGCGACGACGTCACGGCAGTCTCGCGCGGCGTCTCGTACCCGTTTGTGGTGAGTCGCATCTTCGTGGCGTCGAACACCGATACGAAGCCCATAGACGCGACATCCGATGCGCGCCTGACGCTGATGACATGCGCCGGCGTCTGGAATCCGTTTACCCGCGACTACTCAGAGCGGCTGTGGGTCGTCGCCGAGCCACCCGATCAGGCAGCCGAGACGCTTATTTCCACCGAGCCGACCGCTACGGCGGAGGCGCAGGCGCACGCTACCGCGACGATGGCGGCAGCCAGCACGGCGACCGCGCGCGTACCAGGACCGACGCCGACGCTCATGCCCACGCCGATTCCGTTGCTCGGTGAAATCTCGCCGCCGGGCGGCCTGGGCAATACGCGTGGCGACCTGAGTACGACCCTCGGCGGCCCTGCCGGCCAGACGGCTGGTGGTCTGCAGATCTTCCGGCAGGCTGGTCGCGAGTATCGCGCCATATTTTCGCCCGATTCGGGCCGCGCCGCGATGCTTGTCGAGATTCCGCAACAGGGCGTGCGCTTGACCCTGGACGTGGCCACCCAGGACGCCAGGCGGCTGCTTCCGCAAGACTCGAGGCCGCGCTCGGCCGGCCTGGAAGGCAACGCGCAGTTCGCGGTCGAACGTTTTTCGAGCGCGTCCCTCGACACAGCGCTGGGTTCTTCCGATATCTCCGCGATCTATGTTCGCGGCCAGCAGGATGCGATCAGCAGCGTGATCCTTGGGATCGGCGACGACTTTTCCGCGCTGATCCAGCAATCGCGCCAGTAGTAAGTCTGCTTTAGTTGGCTCGTGCGTTCGTGGTCGATATAGTCGCCTACCCTCGTGCAATTTTCTCGACTGCATCGTGGACGGCTGGCCGTGGCCACCATCGCCGCCGTACTTTTCCTCGGAACACAAGCCGCCAGTGCAGACGCACCAGTACCGGCAAGGCATTTCCCGAGCTGGCTACAGGTAATCTCGAACAAGGCCAGCCT
>JAFAPL010000161.1 GCA_019247135.1 Chloroflexota bacterium
AAGTAAGATCGGCGTAATCGAAGACTCTTACCGTTAAGAGCAATGGGAGCAGTCGACGCTCCGCCGCAACGCGATCCGGTTGCCGTGGAGGACGCTTTCGCCGCGCATTACTCGGCCGTCTTCCGACAGGTGCAGCGGCTCATGCGCGATCCCGATGACAGCTACGATCTGACACTGACTGCCTGGGAGAAAGCTCAGCGCGCCTGGGAACGTCGTCCCCCCGTTGCGGTCGAGATCAAGCCGTGGCTGTTCCGCATCGCGCGCAACGCGTGTGTCGACGAGCTCCGACGCAGGCAGCTGGTTCGCTGGGAGCCACTGGAAGGCAGTCGGCGCGCCATGCGCGACGGCGGTGATGCCCCTGCACCGCCGGCGACCATGCTCAGCAGCGACAGTCACGATCCCGAGCGAGAGGTGCTGCGTAGCGAACGCGCCGACCTGGTCCGCCGTGCGTTGCGGCGTTTGCCGAACCGCTATCGCACGTGCCTGTTGCTACGTGAAGCCGAAGGCCTCTCGTGTGAAGAGATTGGCCTGCGTCTGAGCCTGTCGAGCGGCGCGGTGCGCACAACCCTGTGCCGCGCCCGTCAGCGGCTGCGCATCGAGTACGTAGCCCTCGGCGGCGAAGCCGCCTAGCCTCGATTCATCCCTCTGGCTAGTCCCGCCTCGCAGATCGTTCAACGCGCGCCGTTGATCCCCCTGGCCGCAGCAGCGGCAGCCCGCGGACTGATGCCGCCGTCGTCGGCCAGCACCACATCTTAGACGCGATTAAATCGCTCTGGCCGCTCGAGCGGCAGCCCGCGAAGTCATGCTCACCGTGGCCAGCAGCACATCCTAGACCCGATTCGTCGCTCTGGCCGCCCGAGCGGCAGCCCGCGAACTGATGCCGTCCTCAGCCAGCAGCGCCCCCGCTCGCAGATTGTTCAACCCGTCGATCCCTCTGGCCGCTCCAGCGGCTTCCCGCAAATTCATGCTCGCCGTGGTAAAGCAGCAAATACAGGCACACTCCCCTTGCACCCCGTACGCTTAGTACGTGGTCCCTGCGTACTGTTGCTCCCGCGCAGGCCGCGTCTTTCGTCTAATTCGCTCGTCAGAACGCATCGACCAGACGGTCACCCGCTACCACCTCAAGGCAGTCCCGGTCGCGAGCGACCAGGCCGGCCGCGAAGTCAGCATGGACCTCGACGCTACGCTCCAGCTCGACAAGCTGCGTCTCGGTCAGGCCGTCGCGACGCCGGAGGGAACCTTCGAATCGTTATGGGAGCAGCTCCAGATCGACATCAACCTCGGGCCTGCCTGATATCCTGAACAACCGCCAGCGCCGCAAGGTCGCGGAAGGTCGCGCTGCGCGCGAACACCTCGACGTGGAGGACTTCTCGCCATGACGCTCATGCCGGAACGCGGGACCCGCTCAGACCTCCGTTCGGGCGGCGGCCTCGATCGCAATATCGCCCTCGAGCTGTGCCGCGTGACGGAGGCGGCGGCGCTCGCGTCCGCTCGCTGGATGGGCCGCGGAAACAAGAATGCCCTCGATCAAGCCGCGGTCAATGCGATGCGCGACCGCCTCGCCGCCATTTCGATGGACGGGGTTGTCGTGATCGGCGAGGGTGAGAAGGACGAGGCGCCGATGCTGTACATCGGTGAGCGGATCGGCAACGGCGATTTGCCCAAAGTGGACGTCGCGGTCGACCCTGTGGACGGCACGACGCTGCTCTCCAAAGGTCTGCCGAATGCCGTGTCCGTCGTAGCCCTGGCGCAGCAAGGATCGATGTACTACCCGCCGGGCATCGTCTACATGGAGAAGCTGGCCGTCGGCCCGGCCGGTCGCGGCCACTGCTCGCTCGAGATGAGCGTCGAAGAGAACATCGAAGCGCTGGCTACGGCCAAGGACGAGCAGATCGAGGATCTGACGGTTGTCGTTCTGGACCGCCCTCGTCACGAGCAGCTCATCGACAGAATCCGCGCGACTGGCGCGCGCATCAAACTGATTTCCGATGGTGACGTGGCGGGCGGCATCATGCCCTCGCTTCCCGATACGGGCGTCGACATGCTGATGGGCATCGGCGGTTCACCCGAAGCCGTGCTCACCGCCGCCGCGCTGAAGTGCATGGGTGGTGATATCCAGTGCAAGTTGTGGCCGCGCAACGACGAGGAGCGCGCGCAAGCGGAGAAGCTGGGGCTCAGCCTGGACTCGGTGCTGACAATCCATGACCTGGTCCGCAGCGAAGACGTGTTCTTCTCGCTGACGGGCGTGACAGACGGCGAGCTGGTGAAAGGCGTGCACTACTTCCCGCACGGCGCAACAACGGAAACGCTGGTGATGCGCTCGCGCAGTGGCACGGTCCGTCGCATCCAGGCCGTGCACAATTTCGAGAAACTCGAACATTACGCCGACCTGGCTGGCATTTAATCACTTTCTAACGAGCATGTAGCAGCCGCGCGGAACGGCGAAGCAGCGCCTGCGACGAACCCTTAGATCCGAATCGCCAGCAGAGGCACGAGCGCTTCCTCGGCGGTCAACCCGCCATGCAGCCCGCGAAACGCCGGTACGCGCATGGGCGTGCCATCCTCCATCTGAACCGGAGTCACAAACTGCAGATTGGAGCGTGGAAACAGCAGCACTTCGCCAATCCGGGCGGACGCGCGCTCCGACAATCCGCCGGGTCCAAATAATCCAAGCCTGACGGCGTCGTCGCGCGTCGTCACGGCTGCCTCGGAGCGTAACCGCGAACGCGCATAATCCAGGACCTCGTCATCCGCGCCAGGTCGCGGATGCAAATACACCGCCCGCCGCTCCCCCACTGGCAACACGCGCAACATCTCCAGGAGCGCGGGATGCTCCGCGAACGGCAGCTCTCGTTCCGGCTGAGTAACGACGTGCCCGTGATCGGCCGTCAGCATCACCAGCGTGTCTCCGCGGCGCGGCAGCCGCTGGAGGAGTCGGCCGAAGAACGCATCGAACGCAGCAACCTCGGCGCTGTGCTCCGGCGTCAGCGGTCCCACCAGGTGCGAGATGGTGTCCACGGTCGGCCAATACGCATACACATAGGTCGGGTTGCCAGTATCGTCGGACAGGATCCGACTGACGATCGGTTCCACCGACGAGGTGGCGATGTACCCGCGATACTCCGCGCCCTGGTGCAGCATCCGCGTGAGCGCCGTCCCGCCAAAGTGGGCCGGGTTGACCGCGAACGCGCGCGTGACTCCAGCTACCTGCAACCGCGCGTACAGTGTCTCCGCCCAGAAGAAGGACTCCGGAGTGCAGCCGAACTCCGCGTCAGAATAAGAGATGCGGCGGTTCAGCGGTCCCCAGCGGATCATCTCCGAGGCGCGGTCGAACTCGCGCAGGTACAGCGTGTAGCCGAGCAGCCCGTGCTCGACTGGCGTGACGCCCGAATTGAGCGACCCGAGCGCCGCGACAGTAGTCGTGGGGAACACGGACGTGATCGGGCGATATGCGACCGAGTGATCGCCTGCCTGGACACCGTGACCTGGGCGAGGCTGCTGGGCGTCAGCGTCGAGCCTCGGCTGATCGCCGCCTCGTTGCGAGGTATCATCGGCGGGCGGCGCCTTATCCTGGCCAGTAACGCCGGCCCGCTGAAGAAACTCTCCGAGATGCGGCGCGTTTCCCGCCGCGATCTCGCGCTCCAGTTGCTCATGCCCGAGCCCATCGGCCACGATCAGCACGACCGTCCGTACGCCATCCGTCAGCGCCGCCGGCAGGACACTCTCATCCAGCGGCGGCAGATTCAACTGATCAGCACGAGGCGCCAGGAGCCGCAACACGGTCGGCGCGATGTTGGCCAGCCCGCGTCCCGAGAAGTCTGGTCGTACGAACCGTTCGCCGTCGAGTTCGAACATCGCCGCGCCGTTCTGGGGGTCCATCATGCCCGGGCTCTATCTTGCCCGATCCCGCGCCGATCGCGCCGTCTGGACCAACCGCTGCATCCGCCGGGCCTGCGCCATAACCCTTCGTGCGCCTGTGGCACGCGCTGTGCGCCGGAGACGCGTCATGCGCGATCGAATCGAACCCGCGGACCCCGGCGATGATGAGGTCCGCTCGATCACCTGGCGCGACGACGATCCGATCCGCCCCGGCGCGCGCGTCGAGGCGACCGACGGCGTCCTCGGCACCGTGCGCGAACGACGCAGAGGCCAGGGGCCCGAACAGGCCTACCTTGGCGTCGACACGGACCAGGGCCTGGTCTTCGTTCCAGAACGCCTGATTCGCGAGACCCGCGGCGACACCGTTTATCTCAGCCTGCCACGCGCCGACGTGCGTGCCCAGGGCTCACCCGACAAGCTGCCCGTCCGCGACGCACCCGATCAGCTGCCCCACCCGCCGCGCTGACCCCGTACACTTCTGCACGGAATGATCCAGATCGACGCCGACGACGGCGCCGTGCGCGTGGAGCTGCCGCACGGCGAAGCTGCGACGATCGAGGGTCTTCGACCTGGCATACCCATCGAACGCGGAACCCAGCGGGCGCTATTTCTGGAGCAGGAGGAGGCCGAAACGCTGGGCAAAATGATCGACTATGTGCTGGAGAACGTACGCATCCGTCCCGAGTCCGCCGACAACTTGCGCGCGGTGAGGCCACGTCTGGAGCAGCTGTTTGGCGACGGGTCTGAAGAATGACGACTCCCGTCCAGCTCCGAGTGCCCACCTTGGGCGATGGTCCTGAAGTATGAGGAGTGTGATCCTGAGGTTCGAGGACGGCTCTGAAAAATGGATGCGTCCCGCCCGGCTCGGACTGCTGATTGTCGGCGACGCGCCTGAAGCATGACCACACCCGTGCAGATCGGCATCCTGACGCGTGGCCGGCCCATGCTCGCCATGGTCATCGCGAACCTCGTCCTCCAGGACGATCAGCCGCTCGAGATCTTCATCGTCGATACTGGCGATCAGCCGGCCATCAAACGCGAAGACGTCACGTCCGTGCTGCGCCTGGCCCAGGATCGGCGTGTGCGATGCGAGTACGAGTTGCACCGCGATCGCCAGCGCGCGTTCTCGGGCGGGCGTCTGACCCTGCTTGAAAACCTGACGGGCCCGCGGCTGGCATTCATGGACGATGACATCGTCCTGGCCAACACGACCTCGATCGCGTCGCTCGCGAAGCGCGCCGAGTCGCTTGGCTCGCAACTCGGCTGGGTGGCGCCCTATTGCATCAACGCGGGCAGTGCGCGAGGCTTTCTGCGCGATAAGCCGCACTACTCGCCCGGCGGCATCTTTGCTCAGGACGAGATCGTTCGCGCGATTCTGCTCGAGTATTACTCCAACAACAGCGATGTCCTGGACGCGCGCGGGCCGCGGGAACGGGTCTGGGAGCTGGAATTCCTCACGGAGCTGTTCCCAGCGCTGGGCCGCGCGACCGAGGTCCAGCAGGACACGGTGAGCTACCACCTGGACTATGGTGGCGGAACGCGCTGGGACCTGATGGAGGAAGCCCTGCGGGCCACGACTCGGCGTGAGCTCAAGCGGCTGATTGGCAAGTACGCGCCCGCCGCGGCGCCGCGCTGAGGCCGCAAAGCGTCACACAAGGCGTCACGCGGGTCCGATTTGACCAGGCGGGGCGTCACGTGGCGCCGGTCTAGC
>JAFAPL010000198.1 GCA_019247135.1 Chloroflexota bacterium
CGCACACCTGGCCGTCATTGCCAATGCGAGCGATGGCACCGTTTGCGAGAGCATCCAGGGTCCCATAGCCGCCCACAAAATTCACGGTGGAAGTTGCCGGAAGTGGCTGTCCGTGCGGGTAGATGGTTAGCCAAGTGAACGGAAGAAAACCGTCCGAACCAGCGACAGCGGTGACATTGAGCAGCACGCGGACCGCGGTAGCGGGTATGTCTGCGACACCCGCAACCGGAAAGCACCGCGAGGTGCCACTCGGAATGAAGCCCCCGGACACACGCGTATCTACCAGGCGCTGCGGCTGCGTGAGGAGAGGCATCTGCGCTGTCGCAGTGCTTGGGACATAACCGATTGCATCCAGAATTACATCGGTGGTAGTGCTAAGCGGCGGCGGCGGGAAAATGAAGCCAGAACCAACGCAGATCTCGCCGCTGCTACCGATCCGCACAATGGTGTTGTTCGCCGTGGCATTCAGACCAACACCGGGGAAACTCGTCCCTGTGAAGTTCAACGTCGACGTGGCCGGTGGTGGCTGACCGTTCGGGAACAGCGTCAGGAAGCCCTGCCAGTTGTAATCAACGGCCGTTACGTTCAGCACCACGCCGAGCGCGTCGGCAGGAATCCCTCTCTGGCCCGAAATTGTGAAACAACGCGACGTACCGAACGGGATCGGGCCGCCGGCCAGTCGCGTATCCACCAGGCGCTGCGCTTGCGCGAGCAGTATGATGGGTCCTGGGCTGACCTGCTGCGCCCTAACAACTGCCGCCGGAGCGCCGAACACGCTGAGCGCCAGCATCGCTGCGATCGACGCAAGAACGAGCCCCCGCATCGCAATACTCCCGTGCCGCTCCCCGTGTTGTCGGCAGCCCGAGTATATCTCTGCAACCGCGTGGGGACGATGGGTCAGCCTTCATGGGCTAGCAAACCGTTTATCAGCTGTACCGTTGGGAGCCGAGTCGCTCCGCTTGGCCGTCAGTCCAGCTCGATCGCGACTTCGCGGATCACTGTGATGATCACGCCGGCGTCGCTGACTCCCGATGCTCCAGCATCAAGACGGCACTCCATAGCTGGCCGATGGGGTTGGCGATGCCTTTGCCCGCCCGCGATATCCGGGGGCCGAGCCGTGCAGGCAATGCCGAGGCTGCCAGGGAGGGCACGGCCCAGATCGCTTCCTCCGTGAACAACCCCATCTGCAACGCAACCTGTTTACCTGGGCCGCGCGCGGCGATTCCGGCCACCAATGCCGCCCGTTCGCCTTCGGTGTTTTCGCGCACCACCAGCCGGTCGACGTTGGCAGCGGTTCCACCACGGAGCGGACTGGTGACGTCGGGTAACAGGCGCACTGCTGGCAACTAGACCAAGCCGACTGTCCGCAGCTTACGCGTGTCTGGCTCGGCATGGGGCCTTGTTCGATATGTCACCCGTGAACCGCCCGGCGGCGGAACACTGGGCTTGAGGATGCGTTCGCGTTCGCAGCTTCCTGCATCCTAGCCAACCTGATGCGTGATCGAGCGGGAGAGCCGAGACTCGGGAAGCCTATCTGCTGGCGACCGCGAGGTTCAGCTCCACCGGAATATCTAGCCGATCGCCGACCTCGTACGGCTGGAGCAGCCCCAGGACTTCGGCCTCAATCGCTGCCTGCTGGACCGCGCTGAATCGCTCCCAGCCTGGACGCGACCACGCGCCGCCGAGGTCCAGGCCGAGCGCGGCCAGGATCTCGGTGATGGTGTTGCCCGCCGCGTGGCTGGCCGCGAGGGCGTTGGAGAAGGCGTCTCTGGCCTCAGCGCGCTCGCCCTGGCGCTGGTGGGCATAGCCCAGCCGCCAGGTCGCGGAGGTGCGGAACGCCAGGTTGTCCGGGTGCGGGTACGCGAGCGCGCGCTGCGTCTGGGTGACGAGCGCCGCCAGATCGTCCTGGCCGAGCGCGAGCATGGCGCGCGTGGCGGCAATCCGATCGATAACGTCCCTGGTCCGCTCGTCCGTCGGGACGCCCTCAAGGGCCTGCTCGGCCGCCCGCAGCTTCTCCTCGATGCTGCTGGTGCGGCCCGTCGCCAGCAGGACGGAGGCGTACGTGACCACAGCGATGGCCGCGCGTCCAGCACCGCCGGCGGCAGCGCGCTCAGCCAGCGCAGGATCGGCGCCAACGCCCCGCGGAACTGCAGCGGCAGACCCCTGCCTTCGATCAGCCGCTCTGCTCGTGGAAGGTCGTTGGCGGCCGTGGCGTGGTGGAAGGCGTCCACCTCGAGGCCGTGGTCCTCGTACCACGCGCTGGCCCGGCGCTGGAGCGCGGCGACCTCCTCGCTATCCTCGCGCGTGGCCAGCCGTTGGCGCAGCAGCTCGGCGGAGAGGTGGTGGTAGCGGTACCAGCGCCGCTCCCGGTTGAGCGGGACGAGGAACAGGTTGGCGCGTTCGAGCTGGGCCAGCATGTCCGCTCCGGACACGGCCGGGTCAGCGAGCACCGCGTCGCAGAGCGGCCCACACAGGCGCTCGAGGATGGACGTCCGCAGCAGGAAGGTTTCGACGGTGGGCGACTGGCGCTGGAGAACCTCTTCGACCAGGTAGTCCAGCACGAAGTGATGCCTGCCGGTGAACGACGCGATGAAGCCGGCGACGTCGTCCTGGTCCTGTAGCGAGAGCGCGGCGAGCTGCAGGCCCGCGATCCAGCCCTCGGTCCGCGCCTCGAGCTCGGCAACCTCGTCGGCCGAGAGGCGCAGCCCCATGCTCTCTGCGAGGAAGGTGGCTGCCTCGTCCGGGGTGAAGCGCAGGTCCGCCACGCGTAGCTCGGCCAGGTGCCCGCGAGCGCGCCAGCGGGCGAGGGGCAGCGGCGGATCCTCGCGCGTGGCGATCACCAGGTGCGCCTGA
>JAFAPL010000206.1 GCA_019247135.1 Chloroflexota bacterium
ATCGTGCTGGTTCCATCACTTTCGGGGGAAGCTGGCGAGTCGCTGACTGCCGAAGTCGAGCGGTTGGGAGAGTCCGCGGCATTTGTTGTCAGGCTCGCACACCGCGTCGGCGTCAACCTCCGACACCCCGACGAGGTGGCGGGCGCGCTCGCCGAGAACTTGCTGTTTATCTATCGCAAGGCTGCGGCGGTGACGGTGGTACGGCAAACGCCGGCGCCTGCATTGGCTCAAGCGACACCTCCAGCAAAACCGGCGGCGCGCACGGCTGTAGCCGTAGCGCGGCGATCCACACCGCAAAACGAAGCCGAGGAGTCGGTCGTCGAATTCAAGCCGCAACCGACCCTCGGCTCTAGGAACGGTCAGAGCGCGTAAGCCCTGATCATCGCCCACGGATTGGACCGCGCCAACGGTCCATCCGATGGGCATCGTACTGCCGCTGGCCCGCTGCCGACAACGATTTTCGTTCGCTGTCGGTCGCGGCCTTTCCCAGCTTCGGGAGCAAGCAACGATGTCTTCGTCGAACCAACACGCGAGTGGCATGATTACCCTCAAGAGTTTTTCAGAGCTCGCCAGCGTCCTTGATCTCGACAGTCTCGAACCGGGTCCGTCAGAACTTGACGACACGAGCCTCAACGTCGAACATCCGGTAACCCCCGCCGAGGTCAATCACCACGGCTCCATCGGGGAAGCGGATTCATCCACAACACTCGCGATCGACTTGGCCGGCGTTATGGCCGAGCTCGCGCACGTCAGCACCGATCTCGAAAGCCTCGCGCGCGCAGACGCACGAGCACGGGAGCAAGCCAGTCTTGAGCTGGCGCAGTATGAGACGCTCGTTGCCGAACGTCGGCAAGCGGAGAGCGCGCTAGCCGAGGCCCGAACCATTCGCACCGCCGCCGAGCAACTGCTGGCAGGCGCGTTCACGGAAGATGCGCGAGCCCAGGCCGCACAACACGCCGCCGCCGCGCGCGCTGCCGAACTGGCGTGCACGCAGGTGCTCGCGCAGCGAATTCGTTCGGCCGACGAGTTGTCAAGCAGACCCCACCTGGCGCGCGTACTCGCCGACCGAGAGCGCCATGAGCAGGAGCAAGCCGAAGCATCCGAGCGCTTCGAGCGCGACCGGGTTGCGCGCCTGTCCAGCGGCCTCGTGGCCGCGAAGGAAGCGCGAAGCCAGGGGCGACTCGAGGAAGCACGCAACCTCCTTGTGACGCTCGCGCGTAGCTTTCCGGACGACACCGAAATCCGATCGTCGCTGGATGCCGTCCGCTGGCAGATCCAGCATCTTCGTGCGGCGCCCGCCGAAAACGCCTTGAACGCCGTACTCCGCCGACCCTACCGCGATGATCCGCGGGCCGCCCTCGATTGCCTTGCCGCCCTCGACATGCATGGCCTGCCCGAACAGCTGGCTCGCCGTGTCTTCGGCGTATGGTCGCGCATTTGTCTGATGCTGGTCCGCCAGGAATCCATGCACGACCCGCGTCGTTACTCCTCAGAAACCAGCCGGGGCTTGATCTTCGCGCGCCACAGCCCTGAGGCGGCGTACATGGTGATAAGCGCACTTGGTCTGTCTGGTTGGCAGGTCGGCGACGAAATAAAGGATCAGCGGATCATCGACGCGTCCCGGCCGCTCACGGACCGCTAGACCCTGGTTTGCGCCGGACGTGTGGTCATCCCCCGGCTGCCGCGTTGCCGCCGGGGTCGGAGCGCTCGAACCACACCCCATTGAGGTCCTGCATCACCGAGCTCAGGTACACGATCGAACACCGAAACGCTCATTCACTTGCTGGAGGTGTCCACCGCCATGTCACTCGCACACACCCCCGCGTCCACCAATGATCGCTTGACCCGCGTCCAGCAGCTCACGCTGAACACGTGGCGTCTCGCCGCAGCCAAACTCGAGCGCGAGCAGCAGTCGGAGACTGCTCTGGAGCAGGCAGCCGTCCATGCGCTGCTCGCAATCCTTCGCGATGTCCGCGTTCCTTGGGAGTTGTTCGTCCGTCACGCGCACGCGGGTCCCGATTTTGTGCTCATCCGCTCGCTGGTTCAGAAACGGACGCGCGAGGAGGACCTTGCCCACGACGTCCTCGACACGGCCTTCCTGCTCCGCTGGAACGAGCTGGTCGCAGACGGCTCCGGACCTGAGGAGTTGCCTCCGCTCGGTTCAACGCGTGTTCCGCCCGACTGCGCTCCTCGAGCGTCCCACTGAGGCGACGTTCTTCGGCCGGTCACCGATCGAACACTCGCCATGAGGTCTCCAAAGCCCCACTTCGAGGACCGACATCGCGTTCATTTCAAGCGGACCGTGTACGTACCCGGCACCCGGACGGCCCTACTCAGCCGACCCACCAAGTTGCCGGGCCCGTCATGGTCGCTGCCTGCCGGCCCTGCCTGCCCATTTCGCCGAAATGGCCCGAACACCATTTGTTGAAGTTGCTACGTCGGCCGCTACTCGCAGGCGCAGATCAAGCGTGCTCAGTGGGCACGCTTCGAGTGGACGCGCGAGTGTTTGCGAAGTGCCGAGGGTACGCAGGTCTTCGTGGAGACGATGGTAAGCGGTCGATGCCAGCGCCTACCTGTATATGCGCGTGCATGACTCGGGCGATCTGTTCTCTGCCGTGTACACACGCGCCTGGATCCGCCTTTGCCAGGCACTGTCCTGGGTGCGCTTCTGGTTTCCAACCCGTAGCTGGCAGGCACCCTGGGTCGACACGATCAAGGAGCTTGCCGCGCTATCACACGTCGCGGTCCGGCCATCGGCGATCCATTTCGATGATGAGCCGCCGCGCGTCGACGGCCTGGCCGCCGGAACGACCGCCAGCTCATCCGAGTACACCTGTCCGGCGCCACGGCAGCACAACTCGTGCGGCGAGTGCCGCCGGTGCTGGGTCGCAAAGTCCTGGCCAATCAGCTACCACGCGCACTTCGTACACGGCGCCGAGAGCGCGTTTGAACGTGCGGCATGAACGCGGCCATGTGGTTGCGGTCATCGTGTCTTCCAGACGACCGGCCGTTCTAACTTTCGGTTCTCCAATGCCCCCCAGGCGCGAGGCAATGGTCAGTTGCAGTCGGCCGCAGTGCAGAGCCGGACCTCGAGTAAGGCGGCCGCGACGCTACGTGTGGGACTTCTCGACCTTGCGGCCATCTTTGATCAACTCCAATCCAGCGCTCGACTGACCTGACGATCGAGCTGTACCTACGCCTCAGCGGCGTGCCGCCAGTTGGTTTAGCCGCGTCACTCTCACCTCGCCACGCCAGTACCGGAGTCGTTCTCTGGTGCCGCCAGTGGCTCGTGCATACCAGCACCCGACACTCGCCATGAGCGAGTGTCCTTTGCCGGATTGCCTGCAAAGTGGGCCGCTCGGCCTGCGGAGGAATCTGATGACTCTCACGATCACACGCGTCGTCCTGCCCGGCATTGGTACAGTTTGCGTCGAATGTCGGACCGAAGGGCCTGTTGCCGTTCAGCCTTTCGCGGCGTCGGCGGCCAATACCGGTGGCATCACTGAACCGCGCGCCTCGCACAGCGAGGACCTTGATAATGCCCGCTGCGTTGAGAACCCGAGTGCCGCGAACTACCTGGGCCGCATTCCGCCCGACAGCCTCGGCGAACACGGCATTGTCATCCAGATCGTCGCCGAGCCGCGTCGTGGCGAACAACAGCTTGTCCCGCGCCTGACGAGTAGCGCCCATAGTGATACGGAGTGTTCTCCTGCTTATCAGTTGACGCTACGCCTGGACGAGCGCCCGCGAGTTGAGCTGAGTAGCTCGCA
>JAFAPL010000211.1 GCA_019247135.1 Chloroflexota bacterium
AGGCAGCCAGGCGCGCTCACTTGACGGGCGCACCAGGACCAACGTTTCACGCGATGCCAGCAATTGTGCGACGTGACTCCCGAGAAACCCCGTCCCACCCACGAGCAGCACGCGCCCGCTCACGCGCAGACGATCTCGCGCAGCACCTCCAGGTAGCGTGCCGCCAGTTGCTCGCGATCGTAGTACTTCTCCGCGAAGGCTCGGCCGCGCTTTCCCATCCGCGCACGCAATTCCGGGTCACGCAGCAGTTGGTCGACAGCCGTGGCAATCCCGGTCGCGTCCTCAGGATCCACGATCAACGCGCCACCGGAGCGCTCCAGAATCGAGCGTGCCTCACCGCGCACGGCTGCGACAATTGGCCGGCCCGCGGCGAGCACTTCGAAGAGCTTTGACGGGACAAACGTCGAAAACAACGGCACGTCACGCAACGGAACGAGACAGACGTCAGCCGCGGCATACATTCCAGGCACATCGGATTTCGCGACGCTTGGTCGCATGACGACGTTGTGCAGTCCGCGCCGGGCACATTCGCGCACCAGGCGCTCGCGGTCGGCGCCATCGCCAACCAACAAATACGTCACCTCCGGCTGCAGCGCCGCCGAGTCCAGAACGGCGCCGAGTCCGTGCGAAACTCCATGACTGCCTACATACGCGACGACAAATCGTGAGTCCAGCTGCAATCCTGCACGCACCGCCGCTCCATCCACATTCGGCGAAAACAACGTCAGGTCAGCGCCGTTCGGAATCACGACGAGCTTGTTGCGTGGCACGCCGAGGCCGGCGATTCGCTCGGCGAAGCCCTCGGTGACGACGACGACGCGCGCCGCCTGCGCGTACAGGAAACGAGCCAACAGGAAGAGTATCCGGATACCAGCGCCCGGCCGCATCAGGTTGAGGTCCACAATCGCCTCAGGCCAGAGGTCGCGCACTTCGAGTACGAACGGCACCCGCTTCAAACGCGCGATGACCAGGGCTGCTAGCGCGGAGAACAGTGTCGGCGATGACGCAATCACCACATCGACTCCACCAAGTCGCGGAAGTCCAAACAACACGGCAGTTAGCATGAACGAAAGGTGGTCCAGTCCGCGACGCGCGAGGCCTCGGTTGGGAACGGCGTATAGCCAGTTTCGGAGGACTCGGATCCCGTCCAGCCATTCAGTCGTGAACAATCGGTGCTGATACGCTGGCGGAACACGTCCCAGCGGATGATTGGGAAACGCGGTGATCACGCTGACGGAGTGACCGGCGCACACCCAGGCTCGCGCCAGCTCGTGGACACGCGCAGCCGGCGCGGCCGGCTCCGGGGCAAAATAATGCGAGACGTACGCTATGCGCATCGCGGTTCGCGTTCGTACTTCGACCAGCTGATCACGATCGGACCGGCGGATTCACAACGAGACCGGGAATCCGCTGCGCATCGATTCGATCGCCGCGAACGTCACGCGCGTGACGTGCGCCGCCTGGAGCGGATCCACCGGTGACGCCCGGCCATTGCGAATCGCGTCGAAAAACGCCCGCAACTCCGCCGCGTGGCCTTTGTCCTGCGTCGCAAGCGCGCCTCCAATACGCTGAGTACGTCCGTGTGCGTGCAGCTGCACTGTCCGAAAATCGTCCAGCACCGCCGAGCGGCCATCCCCGAGCACTTCCAGGCGCTCCTTCGGCATCGACCGATCGCCCCCGCTCGCGTACATGATGCTTCCCAGCGATCCGTCCTCGAAGCGCAAGCTGAGCATGACGGAGTCGTCCGTCGCAACTGACGCGCCGATCGGCTCGGCATACACCGACGTCACGGCCGCATTCACCAGATGCGCGAGCAGATCGATCATATGGCAAACCTCGCCAATGACCCGACCGCCACCCTGGACCGGATCGACAACCCACGAGCTCGGAGTCACGCCGCCCGCGTTCACGCGATACGACATGCTGATTGGCGCGCGTCGGCCTGAGAAGAAGTGCTTGAGGTGGAGGTACGTCGGCGCGAATCGACGATTGAAGCCGACCTGCAGCACCTTGCCGCTCGAGGTCCACGTGTCGAGCAACTGCTGGAGCTCGTCGCCGCGCAGGGCCATCGGTTTCTCGAGAAAGACGGCTTTGCCCGTTTCCAGAGCGGCGCTCGCGACCGACGCATGCAGATCGTGCCGGGTCGCGACCAGCACCGCGTCGAGATTTGGATCTTCGATCAGATTGCGCCAATCCGTCGCCGCATAGCTGAACCCGAATCGCTCCGCGGTCTGTTGAGCACTGGAACCGGAGGCGGTTGCCACACTCCGCAAGTCCACGTCCGACAACTTCCGTATCGACGGCAGCAACACGGACTTAGCGAAATTCCCAGCTCCAATCACTCCGAGACGCACGCCGGGCGTGCCGAGCGGCCGCGCCGCCAACGGCGGTCGGACCTCGATTGTTGTCCTTGTCGCGGCGGGGTTGGTCGGATACTCCAGCAGAATCCCGAGATAGCTTCCAGCGATCTCGCCAGTCACGATCCGATAGGCGCGCTCCGCCTCCGCGATTGGCACACGGTGGGTCACAAGCACGCCTGGCCTAAGTTTGCCTTCCGCCACAAGCTGCAAGAACGCCTGCATGTTGCGCTGCTCGGTCCAGCGTACATAACCCAGCGGATAGTCGATGCCGTCCTCTTCGTACGTCCGGTCGTAGCGACCGGGTCCGTACGAGCGCGAAAGTCGCACCTGGAGTTCCTTTTCATAATACGCATTGCGCGGCACATCCATGCCGGTCATCCCGACCATCACCACCACACCGCGATCGCGCGCGAGTGACGGCGCCAACTGAACCGGATCGCTGGAGCTGGTCGCTGCCGCGATCACTATTGCATCCGCACCGCGCCCTCCGCTGAACGCGCGCACACGCTCATGCAAATCCGCGTCGTCGCGCATACACCCATCGTCGGCGCCGCCCGTGCGAGCAAGCTTCACCTTGTCATCAGCAACGTCGATGCCAAACACGCGGCAACCGGCAGCCTTCAGCAGCTGCACCGTCAGCTGGCCTACCAGCCCCAGCCCGATCACGACGCACGCCTCACCCAGGCGGACGTCGGCAATACGGACACCCTGCAGCGCAATTGCCCCAACCGTCACAAACGCGGCATCCTCCAGTGAAACGCCATGCGGCACTTTCACTGTGAGATTCTTCGCCACCGCGACGACCTCCGCGTGGTTGGCCTGCCCGGCCCCCGCACAGGCCACCAGGTCGCCCACCTGATACTCGCTACGCAATCGCTCGCCGACATCCAGAACGGTCCCGGCGCAGCTGTAGCCGAGCGGGATCGCAACGTCCAATCGACTCCTGACTGATTCGACGGTTGCCGCAATACCGTCGCGAGCCGCCTTGTCCAGTACCTGCCGCACAAGGTCCGGCCGCTGACGGGCGGTGTTGAGCAGATTGGCGCCGCCAGCTTCGACGAGCATGCGCTCGGTGCCCGGACTGATGAGAGACCAATGATTTTGCACCAACAGCCCGTTCGACTGTGTCGTCGGCGCCGGTACCTCCACCACCCGCGTCGCGCCACTACGACGGAACTGCAGCACCTGCTTCATCTGGACCCAAGTCTACCGTCACCGGACGTTCGGCGCGCTCGCGCCGTGCTGCCGGCGAAGCTCGCTCAACTTCAAGCCAACCATGAACTCCTGAAAACCGTGAAAGACGCACAACGCGAGTCCGGCACGACCGTCGAGAAAACCCCGCCGCAGCACGTACATATACGCGAACAGCACGATCGGCTTGGCCGGCACGTATGGCCACACGCGTTCGCGCAGCCAGCGCTTGCGCTCCACTGGCGAGCCGCGCAGTCGCAAGGGTAAGCGCGCGCGGTCTGGGGCGGACCGCTCCGTCTTCAGGCGCGCCTTCGCCTCCAGCGAGGAGTACCGATTGTGACGCGCCACGAACGCCTCGAGCCCGCGTCGATCCTCGTGGACAAGCTCCTCGCGCAGATACCTGGCCCGTCCATTCAATACGACGTGCTCGTGTACCTCGCGATCGTCATACCGCCCTAGCGTATGCCGAAACAGTCGCAGGTTCCAACTTGGATACCAGCCCGCATGTCGAATCCACGCGCCCAGAAAAATGAACCGACGATTCACGTAATACCCCGTGCAATCAGATTGACGTGCCAGCACACATGCAATTTCATCGCGCAGGTCCGGCGTCACCCGCTCGTCCGCATCGAGGATCAGCAGCCACTCATTACGGAATGGGAGATGATCCAGTGCCCAGTTCTTCTGCCTGGAGTAGCTTTCGAACTCATGCTGGACGACGCGAGCACCGAAGTCTCGCGCAATCTCGACCGTGCGGTCGTGCGAAAAGGAGTCCAGGACATAGACCTCGTCCGCCCAACTGACACTCGCGAGGCATTCTGGCAGGTTCAATTCCTCATCCAGGGTCGGGATCAGCACCGACACGGGCACCTTGGTCAGGCAGCCGCTGCCGGCTGGAGTCTTGCTCACGCAGCCGCTGCCCGCTGGAGTGTGGCATAGACTTCCTCCGCGTTGCGCCGCCACTGAAAATGAGCACCGCGCTCGCGCGCGGCCTGCGCAAGATCCGAGGCTGCCATCCGGTCGGCCAGAAGCTCCGAGATCGCATCGCACAATGAAGTCGGATCACCCGGCGTGTAGTAGCGCGCGGCGTCTCCGCCCACCTCTCGGCAAGCCGGAATATTCCCCGCCACCGCCGGCGCACCCATCGCCACGGCTTCGGCCAATGGCAATCCGAACGACTCGCACCACGTGGGAAACACGAGCAATCGCGATTGCTGAATCAAATCCGCGACGGAGCGATTCGGAAGATCACCCGCGAAGCACACTCGGTCACCCACTCCAAGTCGCTCCGCGAGCGCCGCGCTCTCGCGCGACCACCGTGATTCCTCAGGTGTGCCGGTCATCACCAGGCGCGCATCGAGGCGCGCAACCGCACGCACCAGAACGTCGAATTCTTTGTTGATGCCATGTTTCGAAACACCGAATACCACACTGTCGGTGGAACCCGGCTCGCTCCAACGCAGGTGGTGAAAAAATGACGCGACTCCCCATAGCGCGACGTCAATCCGATTTCCAACCTCCGGCAGCCGCGCCACCACGTCCTGCCGCATCGCCCTCGTCGGCACCAGGATGCGAGTAGCGGCGCGCAACGATGCGCGCAGGAGCAACCACCGCAAGCCTTCCTGCACCTGCACGCGCACCGGAGATTTCTCGATCAGCTGCCAGTAGGCGCGCGTGAACGGAAGCGCGTTGCCGGTCTCCAGAACCGTCGAACAGCTCGCACCCAACGGCAGAAAACTGCCGAACGAAAGCAGCACGTCGGCCCGCCACCGGGTCGCCACGCGGGGAAGCATCCGCTGTTCCCAGATCAACTGCTTGAACGGTCCACGCTCCTGGCTGCGGTCCGCCCTGACGGTCCATGTCGAGGGTAACGCCGGCAGCTCCGCGATCAGATCCGGTTGAGCGATCAGCAGCACGTGGTCCTCAGGCGCGAGCGCTGCAAACTCGGGCACCAGTCCGAGCAGGTGCGCCCGCGCACCGCCCATCCGCGCCGCCGCGGCCGAGATCAGGACGCGCACGCCAGTAAGCGCTCCCATTCCTCGAAACGGCTCCGCCAGCTGTGCCGCATCCCTTCACGCTGACGCGCGATGCGACCACTCTCACGTCCCGCATCGATCGCGCGCTCCACCTCGTCGACAACGTCCGTCGTGGAGTCCGCGAGCGCAATCAGATGGCTGAAACGCCGCAATGACGGTAAATCAGTCGCTACGACAGGCACGCCAGCCGCCAGGTACTCGTACGCCTTGATCGGGTCGGCGTGATACGTCACGGGCTCTCGTCGAAACGGGATCAGCGCCACATCCATCGCTGTCAAATACGCAGGTGCCTGAGCGTACGGTCGCGCCCCGAGCAGATGCACGTTGCTCAATCCGCGCAACGCCGAGACGTCAACCCCAACAGGTCCAATCAGCACGATCGACCACTCTGGCCGCGCATGCGCCATGGCAGCGATCAATTCC
>JAFAPL010000024.1 GCA_019247135.1 Chloroflexota bacterium
CAGAGGCTTGGCGGGTAGTCCACCTGGGTCCGCGGGTGGTGTTGGACGAGGGGGAGGAAAGCTGATGTCAAACGACACGAACAAAGCCCTCGTCCTCGCCAGTATAGACGAGGGTTGGAACACGCAACGCCTGTCTATCTTCGACGAGCTGTTTGCACCCGACCTCGTCGACCACAGCGTGCCCCGCGATCTGCCTGCCACTCGCGACGGCACCAAGACACACGCTGCCCGGTACTGGAGCGCCTTCCCGGACCTCCGCATAACGATTGACGACCAGATCGCCGAAGCTGACAAGGTGGTGACACGGTGGACGGCGCACGGGACTCACACCGGCAGGCTGATGGGAGTCCCGCCGACCGGCAAGTCGGTGATCGTCACAGGTATCCGCGTCGATCGGGTCTTCGGCGGCAGGATCGTGGAGACCTGGGCTGAGTTCGACCAGCTTGGGATGCTGCTGCAGCTCGGGGTAGCTTCAGCGCTGACGCCGTCGGCTCCAGCGGTTGGGTAGCTGCACGGGACCGCCGCCGCAGTAGCGTGAACGCCTCCGGATGCTCCAGGACCGGCGGGCTCCTGTGGATGGCCGCGGGTGACGGTCGCGGGAGCCGGTGCTCCGCGGAAGAATCAGCAACCTGGTCAAGGACGTCCGAACATATGGAGCCTCCGTCCTGATCGGTGGCCGACACGCGCTCTGCGAAGTCGTACCGGTGTCGCTGCCCACGACTCGCAGATTTGGGAGAGACCCGCTTCTACCGCATTAACCCGAGCGCCAGCTATGGTGCCCTCAACGGTGTGGCCCGGCATCGCATCAACGGCGATCTCACCGCTCGCCACAGGGATGATCTCCTTCGTGTGGCTGGTTCTCTCAACCTGGGCACGGTCAGTGGTCATGATCTGATGCGGACTTCTCAGGGCACCGGCCGCAATTCCAGCCTGGCACGAGCGTTGGCCGAGTACGGGCGCATTTGGCAAGACGCTTCACTTGCTCGATCTGGTGGATGACGAGGTGTACCGGCGCAGCTTGCTGATCCAGGTCAACACTGGTGAGCGACGTCACAGCCTGGCACGAACGGTCTTCCACGGTCGCCGCGGCGAACTGCGTCAAGCTTACCGCGTGGGACAGGAGGATCAGCTCGGTGCCCTCGGCGTGGTGCTGAATGCGATCGTACTGTGGAGCACACGCTAAATGGGCCTGGCGTTGGACGAGCTTCGAGCTGCCGGTATGCGAATTGATCCAGACGACCGCGAACGTCGCTCGCCGTTCGTGCACCACCATATATCCAGGTCGATGACCGCTACTCATTCACTCTTCCGGAGCCCGTGAGGCGTGGTCAGTTTGCGCCCGTTGCGCGACCCGACCGACCCGCCGAGCAGACCTTTGACTTGACGTCGGCCACTGCCTAACACCCCATAGCTTGACACGAATCCTTAGCGTAGGATCCTGCGCGATTGCTACTCAGAGGCCAATGTTGCGTGACGACTGCGTGTACGTCGTACCTGACCACCACGGGTGGCCTCGATGTACAGTGAGCCTGGCAATCCGTAACCCAGCATCGGCGGTGCCGGACCGCGGAAGCAGCTGAGCCTCCATGTCGATTGACGCGAACAAGGCCATGTCCCGGCGATCGCACGTGGGACTAGCACGGGCGAACATGGGCGGCCGTCAACCGGCAAGCACGTGATTGCCAGGGGTATCAGGGTCGGCCGAGTCTTCGGAGCCAGGATTGTCGGCATCTGGGCCGAGTTCGATGCCAGCTACGTTCGAACGGGGGAGATGACAGTCCATGGTTAGTCGCACCGTTTATTCCGCGAGGCTGGCCGGCCATGCTGCTAACCCCTGGTTGGTCGGCGTGATCTGCGGGATGGCCTCCTATATCGATGCCGCGACTATCTTCTCCAACGGCATCGCGTTGGTGATCTACCAGCACTCGATTGGAGTCACATCCGACGAGATTGGCGTGATGTCGGGAGCGTTGATTTTCTGCACCGCGATCGGAGCCCTGTTTGGAGGACGGCTCGGCGACCGATTCGGTCGGCGCCGCGTCTTCCTGGTGACGATGATCCTCATCATGCTGGGCAGCGCGCTGCTGACCTTCAGCACGGCATACTCGGAGTTGCTCGGCGGTGTCATTCTCGTGGGTGTGGCGACCGGAGCGGACTTACCGGTCTCGCTCGCCGCGATCGCAGAGGCCGCGAGTGACAAGAACCGGGGAGCGATCATCGTGTTGTCCAACATCCTGTGGATCGCGGGCATCATCTCGGCGATTGCGATCTCGGCAATTGTCGGCGGATGGGGGCGCCTCGGCGGGCAGGTCCTGTACGCTCAGCTCGGCGCCGTTGCCCTGGTCGTGCTGCTGCTGCGATTTACGATTCCCGAGTCCGAATTGTGGCTGGAGAGTCGGGACGAGCGTCGTCGAGGGATCGAGACGATTCGCGCTGACAAGGCGTCTTTTCGAGATTTTCGGAGCGCGCCGTATCTTCAGCCGTTCCTGGCGCTATTGGCCTTCTACGCGTTGACCAACCTC
>JAFAPL010000057.1 GCA_019247135.1 Chloroflexota bacterium
ATCTACTCGCAGTTCATCCTGGACTACCTGACCTACAACGGAAAGCTGTACGGCATACCGCTGCTGGACGGCGGACGTGACGGCCTCTACTACAACAAGGCCATGTTCCGCGACGCCGGACTGGACCCCGAGAAGCCGCCCACCACCTTCGACGAGGTGATGCAGATGGCGCAGAAGCTCGCCAAGACGGACGCGAGCGGCAATCTCACCCGCAGTGGCCACAGCCTGCGCCTCTCCGGCCAGGGGAGCGGCATCGCCGAAAAGTTCTGGTTCATCTTGAGGAACTACGGCGGAGACCCGGTCGTCCAGGCCAAGGACGGGAAGAACTGGCACAACGGCTATGACAACGACGCCGGTCGCCAGACGCTCCAGTACTACATCGACGCGGTCTACAAGTACCACATCGACGACCAGAAGCTGCCGCACGACGCAGACGCGTTCGAGTCGGAGGCGACGGCGATGTTCTTGCGCGAATCGTGGGTGATTGGCGAGATCGCGCAGAAGAATCCGAAACTGGAGTACGGCGTCGCACCGATGCCCAAAGGCCCCGCACGGTGGGAGACGATGGCCCAGCCGTGGGGGATCTACGTCAACAAGACGGCGCAGGACCAGCAGCTCGCTTACGAGTTCGCCAAAGCCGTCACGAGCAAGGACAACGGCCTGGTGCAGGTCAAGACGAGTGGCTGGATTTCGCCGCGCCAGGACATCGACTGGGCATCACTGACCCAGCAGATCCCGCAGTATCAGGTCTTCGTGAATCCGCCCAAGGAGATCGCCTACTACGCGTATCCCAAGTTCTCGGAGTTCGACGAGATCCTGACCAAGATGGCCGACCGCCTCACCAACGCCTATCTGGATTCGTCACTCAACAACAACCCGGATGGTGTCGCCAAGACGATCAAGGACATGGCGGCCGAGACCGACTCGCTTCTCAAACAGGCCAATCTCTACAGTGCCGAGTGAGTTGACTCACACGCGCGAGAGTACCTTCTCGCCGCCCGGTGGTCGCGCGACGACCGGGCGGCGCGTGCTCGGCTTGCGCCGTTCACAGCTCGGCAAATATGCGTTCTGCTACGGCATGCTGGCGCCGGTGCTGGCGGTCTTTGCGTACTTGCGGATCATTCCCATCGTTCAGACGTTCGTCATCAGCTTTTACAAGTGGGATATGACGCAGCCCATCAAGCCATTCATCGGGCTTGACAACTATTCGGCGCTCCTGTCCGACGAGCGCTTTCTCACCGCCATCAAAAACACCACGGTGTTCTCTTTCGTGACCGTCATCGGGAGCGTCGCGCTCGCCCTTCCCGTTGCCGTACTGCTGGCAGGCCGGGTCCGCTTCACGCCGCTGTATCAGGCGATCTTCTTTCTGCCCGTGATCACGCCCATGGTGCCGATGTCGGTCGCCTGGAAATGGATCTACGACCCGAGCCATGGCATCCTCAACTACCTCCTCTCGCTCGTCGGCATCTCCCCCGTCGGCTGGCTCGTGTACCCGGAAACAGCGCTCTGGGCGATCATCGCGATGAGCATCTGGAAGGTCGTCGGCTACAACATGGTGATCCTGCTGGTCGGGATCAAGAACATCCCGAACGTGTACTACGAGGCAGCCAGGATCGACGGCGCCGGCGGTTGGGCACTGTTTCGCGGCATCACCCTGCCTTTGCTGCGCCCGATTCTCCTGGTCGTGTTCGTTACCTCGACGATCAACGCCTACAACGTCTTCACCCAGGTGTACGTGATGACACTTGGTTCGCAGGCGGCGCCTGGCAACGCGTTGCGCGTGCTGGTGTATGAGATCTACCAGAACGGGTTTCAGTTCTTCCGCATGGGCTATGCGTCGTCGCAGGCAGTGGTGCTGACCTTGATCGTGTTCGCGCTGACCCTGTTCCAGTTCTGGATCATGCGACGAGAGCAGGCGCTGACGTGAGGGCGTTCGATCGTGGCACCGCGCTGACGCATCTCGTCCTGGTGCTCGGCAGCCTGGTCATGATCTTTCCCGTGTTGTGGATGGTCAGCACGTCGTTCAAGCCGCCCAATGAGGTGTTGTCGTGGCCGCCAACGCTGCTACCGCAGTCGCCGACTCTGGCCAACTATGGAACCGTGTTCGACGCGATCCCGATCGTGCGCTTCTTTCTGAACAGCGTGTTGATCTCGCTCGTGTCGACCGCATTCGTGGTCGCCACGTCGCTGGTGGCGGGGTACGTGTTCGCGAAGTTTGCGTTTCCTGGTCGCGACATCCTGTTCTTTTTGATCCTGATCACCGCCATCGTGCCCTTCGAGAGCTACATGACGCCGTTGTATCTGCAAATGGTCCAGGTCAAATGGATCAACACGTACCAGGGCCTGATTGCTCCATACGCCGTCATGAGCTTCGGCGTGCTGCTCATGCGCCAGCACATGCGCTCCGCCATCCCTGACGAGCTGATCGATGCGGCCCGCATCGACGGAGCTTCGGAGTGGCGCATATTCGCCGAGATCGTCGTCGCCCTGTCCTTGCCGGCAGCCGGCGCCCTGGGAATCTTCGCCTTCATTCAGGCCTGGGCCGCTTTCCTGTGGCCGCTGCTCGTGGCCAATCAACGTGACCTGTTCAACCTGGAGCTCGGGCTCAACGCATTCCAGTTCCGATTCAGCGTCGACTACGGACCGCTGATGGCCGGGTCGGTGCTGAGCGTCCTCCCAATGGTGATTGCGTTCCTGTTGTTCCGTCGCCAGATCATCGAAAGCGCTGCGATCTCCGGCTTGAAGGGCTAGCATGCAGATCGACGGCCGCCTGGTCGCAGACGGCCGAGCGGTGCTCGTCGAAACCGACGGTCCGCGGATCGCCCGAATCCAGGAGACGGATTCCGCGGCAAGCCCCATGCGTTGGATCGCACCGGGCCTGATCGACGTGCAGGTCAATGGCTTCGCAGGCCACGACGTGAATGCTCCCGACGTGACTCCCGCCACCATCGCAGAGCTGGTTCGCAGCCTCTGGCGTCGAGGTGTCACGGCGCTGTGCCCGACCGTGATTACCGCGCCCGAGTCGGCAATCCTGCAGGCCCTCCGCGCCATCGACTCGGCGTGCTCGGCAGACCCACTCATCGCCCACTCTGTCCGGTGTATTCACGTCGAGGGTCCGTTCATCTCGGCCGACGATGGACCGCGCGGAGCCCACTCGCGCGATTATGTTCGGCCGCCGGACTATGCCGAGGTCGAGCGCTGGCAAGCGGCCGCGCGTGGGCGCTTGGGGATCGTCACCGTCGCTCCAGAGCTTTCCCACGCGTGCGAATTGATCGAGCATGCATCCTCCGACGGGTTGCTGGTGTCGATCGGGCATACCGCCGCGAGCTCGGAGCAGGTCCGGGCGGCCGTAGACGCCGGCGCGCGACTGTCCACCCACCTGGGCAACGGCGCGCACGCGGTGCTCCCGCGGCACCCCAACTACATCTGGGAGCAGCTTGCCGACGATCGGCTGATTGCTGGCCTGATCTTCGACGGCCATCACCTGCCGTCCGCGGTGATGAAAACGATGCTGCGCGCCAAGACGCTCGACCGAGTTGTGCTGGTCAGCGATTGCTCGGCGCTGGGTGGGCTCCCACCGGGTGTGTACGAAACACCGGTCGGTGGCCGTGTCGAGCTCACGGCGGATAATCGTTTGACGCTGTACGGCTCGCCTTTTCTTGCAGGCGCCGCCAGCCCGCTGCCATGTGGAGTCGCCAATGCCGTCCGTCTGGCTGGCCTGAGTCTCGCTGAGGCGCTGTGCCTGAGCTCGACGAATCCGGCCCGAGTCCTCGGCCTCGAACGCGCCGGTCGCGGCGTGGTGCGCGTCGGCGCCTCGGCCGACCTCACGGCCTTCCGCTTCGCCCCTGGTGACCCAGACCTGAGGGTCGAGCTGACGCTGGTTGCCGGCCAGGCCGTCTACGCGGCTGAATCTGGCGCCGCGTAGGAGTCGGCGTCCACGTACAGTCTGGCGTCCTGATGGCGCCGGAGGATCGACGCGGGGCATTCAGGCGTGATCTGGCCGCGCAGCGTCCGCGAGACCGCGGCGCGTTTGAGCCCGCCCGGCACGACGCAGAACATGTGCGCGGCCGAGACGAGGGCCGGGATCGTGAGCGTTATGGCTCGGCGGGGTACCTCGTCGAGGCTGGCGAACGTGCCGTCGTGGACCTGCTGCTCGCGTGAGGCGGTGGAGATCTCGACCTCCCTGACCAGCTCGGGGTCATCGAATCTGGCGGCGGGCGGGTCGTTGAATGCCAGGTGGCCATTCTCGCCGATGCCCAGACACACCAGGTCGATGGACGCCGCTGTCAGCAGCCCCGCGTACCGGCGGCACTCAGCCCGGGGAGACGCCGAGCCGTCGAGCAGATGGACCTCGCCGGGCTGCACGAGATCGAACAGGTGCTCGCGCAGGTAGCTCCCGAAGGAGGCGGGCGAACTCGGAGGCAGCCCCAGGTACTCGTCCATGTGAAAGGCGTGAACGCGGGACCAGTCAATCTGCTCCGCCGCCGCCAGGCCCGCCAGCAGCTCGTTCTGAGACGGCGCCGAGGCAAAGATCGCGCATACAGTCGGTTGGCTGTCGAGCAGAGCGCGCATGGTCGCTGCGACTTCGTTCGCGGCTGCCGCACCCATGGCCTGACGATCCGGATAGACGCAGACCTGCAAACGATCGACCCTTTCGCTGACCGGCACGCGGATTACAGCTTCTTGATGCGGCCCTTGAAGCGTGCGACAAAGCGGGCATTCGCCTCGTCGCCGCCCGGCGAGTTGCCGCTCTTCCAGACCGGCGGTGAAACACCCTCGCGGACCAGCAGCTCGATCGTCTCGGCCACAATCGAATTGAGCAGGTAAGCGTTGGCAAACGTGGACATCGCCGCCACCTGCTGCTCAAAGCCCGGTATCGATACGACTGCGTCGCCGGGTTCGATCTCGCTATCGACGACCAGGTCGACCAGCTCGTACAGGTTCTTGCCGGAGGGATGGCGTGACGGATGGTCAGGCGGGGTCGCCGATGCATGGCGGACCGATGTCACGCCGATGGTGCGTACCCCGCACCGACGTGCCTCCAGGGCCGCGTCGATCAGGGCTGCGTTGATCCCGTAGGCATTGATCAACAGCAGCAGGTCTCCCTCGCCCAGGCCGTAGTCCTCGATGACGATTCGGCCGTAGCCAGGTGTCCGTTCCATGGCCATCGACCTCAGCGCGCCATTGCTCAACAACGTGCCCTCGTCGAGGATGGCGCTGACGTGCATCAAGCCGCCCGCGCGGAAGAAGAGCTCCTGGCTGGCCAGGTTCGAGTGACCACCGGGTCCGTAGGCATACACCAACCGATCGGACTTGATTTGGTCGGCGATGAGCCGCGCAGCCTTGTGCATCGCCTCGGCCTGCTCGTCGTGCAGGCGACGAAGGTGGTCGAAGATCGCCTCCAGGTAGCGAGTGCGAGCGGGCGCCGCCTCGGTCAACGTTCCCAAGTGTGCCACAGTGTGTCATCGCCAGCCCATCGCTCATGCTCGGTGCCGCGCGGGCGTGCATCACGCCGGGGCCAGGTGCGATTTTGTCTGGCTTCGTCGCGCGAACCGAGCCGATGCTGGGCGTCCACGACGACCTGTTCGCCCGAGCACTGGTCCTGTCGGACGGGCACACGAACTCCGCGCCAGTCGGAGTTCTAGCACTGGATCTGATCGGTCTCGATACCGGTCTGGTGCAGGCGATCCGGCAGCGAGCCGCCGACCTGATGGGCTTCA